>MWCV01000028.1 GCA_002070215.1 Chloroflexi bacterium ADurb.Bin180
CAGGGTGCACTGTCCGGCCAGGGAAGTCAGTCGGCGTGGTGGCTCCTGGCGCTGATCTTGGGTCTGCTGGGCGCGGCCTTTGGCACGGCCACGCTGCTCATCTGGAAGGCCTTTGGCCCAACTCTAAAGCAAGGGTAGGAGCACAGGGCCGAGTGCTGCTCAGTTGAAGCGGTGAAGCGCCGGCAACCTCTCAGGGTGTGACGCGCGCCCCGCACTTTTCGCAAAAGCTGCCGCCGGGGATGAGAGGGGCTCCGCACTTGGGGCAGGTGGCGGCAGCGGCCAGCGACGCGCCACAGCCATCACAGAAACGAGCTCCAGGGCGAACCACAGCGCCACAGGCCTTACAGGTAGCTCCGGGGACATCCACCCGGCCGGGGGCAGGGGGAGGCGTGTAGCCGGTTGCGGCCGCTGCGGCTGGTGGAGGCGAGGAAGCGGCCTGGACACCTGGCGTTGGAGGAGCGGGCGCGGCACCGGGCTGGGCTGCGGCTGCGGCGAACTGGGCGACCATTTCCCGGCAGTCCTTCATGGCTCCTTCCCAGACCGTAGTCCACACAGGAAAGCGAAAATTGAACTCGACCGCGATGGCGTTGCCTGCCTGGGACGTGAAGGTCACCACCAGGTCGCGATAGCCGCCCTTGGTACTCTCCAGAAGCAGCGACAGGGCCTTGCTGCCGCGAGAAGCAGTGAGGGTGGTGTAAGGGGACTGGGACTCGATCTTGTACTCGTGGGCATACAGGGTGCCCAGGAGGCTCTGCCAGACATCGGGGGCCTGACCGTAGACCGTGACATTCACCTTCATTGCACACCTCCCGACAAAGGGGTGACCGCGTGGAAGGAACGCCTGGTGGGATGCGGTGATACACCGGCACCGCTGCTATGTTACGGCAGCCGGGGTAGAGATGCAAATCCATAAGCCGAGCGCAGGCCGGTCCGACTGGGGGCGGCGGGGGGGTTCTCGCCGGGAAGAGAACTGGCTGAACCCACGGCGGCAGCAGAGACAGCAAAAAGACGAGGGCTGACGGGATGGGGACACGCAGAGCAGACCTGGGACGAGGCTACGCTGTGGCACTGGCCAGCGCGGCAGTGCTATCGCTCACGGCCATCTTTATCCGCTACCTGACGGTCAATTCGAACTTGCCGGCGTTGGTGCTGGCTTTCTGGCGCGAGATACTCGTGGCCCTGTGTCTGGGGGCCGTGCTGGCCGTCGGTAGACCAGCGCTGCTGCGTGTGCGGTGGGAGCAACTGAGGTTCTTGCTGGCCTACGGTGTAGTGCTGGCGACCTTTAACGCGTTGTGGACGGTATCGGTGGCGCTGAATGGCGCGGCGGTAGCCACGGTGATCGCCTACAGTTCTGCTGCCTTCACTGCCCTGCTCGGCTGGTGGCTCTTGCGCGAGTCGCTGGGTCCGGGCAAGGTAGCCGCGGTGGCGCTGTGCCTGTGTGGCTGCGTGGTGGTCTCGGGGGCCTGGCAGGCTTCGGCCTGGCAGGGCAATGCGTTGGGAGTGGCTACGGGGCTGCTTTCCGGGCTGGCCTATTCGGTCTACAGTCTGATGGGGCGGCGGGCGGCGCAGATGGGAATCAGCCCCTGGACGGCGCTGCTCTACACCTTTGCCTTTGCGGCGCTGTGCATGCTTGCGGTGAACTTGAGCGGCGCTGGTGTGCTGCCGGGGACCGCAGCGAATGCTGCCGGCATCCTCTGGCCAGAGGGCACTGCACAGGGGTGGGGGTTGCTGCTGGCGTTGGCCGCCGGGCCAACGCTGGTCGGGTACGGATTGTACAATCTGTCCCTGGGCCTGCTCCCCTCGAGCACGGCGAACCTCCTGGCCACGGTGGAGCTGGTGTTCACGGCCATCGTAGCGTGGTTGGTGTTGGGCGAGAGGTTCACCTGGGCTCAGGTCCTCGGCAGCGGCTTGATCTGGGCCGGGGTGCTGTGGCTGCGCCTGACCGAGCCGAACGAGAGCAGCTAGCAGGCACGGCGGCACCACGGTAGACTGCCCGGTGCAGAAGGGGCGGTCCTGCCTCTGGCTGCAGCCTGGCCGCATGCGCTGCAGACGGGCCAGGCGTCATCGATCCTGCACCCCGTCTCCATCGAAACTCCACAACTCTGTGCTAGGATGGACTTGCCGACTGGGGGTGAACCAACTCACTTCGTGCGGCAAGAGGGTATTCAGACCGACGCGCCAGACGTCTCCCTCACCGCTCCTTTCCCACCCCGGACGCTGCCAATACAGGGCGAGGTCAACGGCCGGCCCGCAGACCAGGCTAGATTGGTCTGCGGAAAAACAGGGGGGCGGGCGGTCCTTCACCCGCCCCTCTCATAGTGGAGCTGAAAGGAGAGCGATGAGACCCAGTTCGATTCGCAAGTGGTCAAACATGTTGTTGCTAGTGTTGGTGTTGAGCCTCGCGGCGTGCAGCCCGCTTCTGGAGCGGCTGGAGCCGTCGCGGTGGACAACGCCGACGGCAAAAGTCAGGTCGGGCGGCAGTTTGCCCGAGCCGCAGGTGACCGTGCAACCGGTTCTGGCGGCGACGAGTTCGCCGGCGACCAGCGCTGCTGACAGTCCGGCCGCTCTACCTGACAAAGGGTTGCTGGCGCAGGAAGAGCTGCTGGCAGACCTGTACGATGCGGTCAATCCAAGCGTGGTGAACGTGAACATCACCACGAGAACCGGTGCTGGAGCCGGTTCCGGTTTTGTCTATGACGTGCAAGGCCACATCGTGACCAACAACCACGTGGTGGAGGATGCGACCCAGGTGTATGTGACCTTTGCCGACGGCACAATGGTCAAGGCCAAGGTCCTGGGCAAGGACCCGGGAAGTGACCTGGCCGTACTGCAGGTAGAGGCGTCGGCCAAAGAACTGGTACCGGTGACCCTGGGCGACTCGGACAACCTCCGAGTCGGTCAGATGGCCATTGCCATCGGCAACCCGTTTGGTCTGGAGGGCACGATGACCAGCGGCATCATCAGCGCGCTGGGCAGGGTGATGCCTGCCTCCAGCTCGCGCTACTCGATGGTCGACCTGATTCAGACCGATGCGCCGATCAACCCGGGCAACTCGGGCGGACCGCTACTCGATTCGTCGGGCCGCGTTATCGGCGTGAACACGATGATCTACACCGAGAGCGGCACGTCGTCGGGCGTGGGACTGGCCGTGCCGGTCGCGGCGGTTAAGCGAGTGGTGCCAGCACTGATCAGCGACGGGGCCTACAAGCACTCGTGGCTGGGGCTGACTGGCATGAGCATCAACCCCTTACTGGCCGAGACGCTGGGGCTGGATGTGACAAAGGGCGTGCTGGTAGAGTCGGTGGTCAGCGGCGGCCCGGCCGACAAGGCCGGCCTGCGCGGCGGCACGCAGCAGCGTATCGTCGACGGGCAGCCGATGGGTGTGGGGGGCGATATCATCGTAGCCGTGGACGGCAACCAGGTCCAGAACTTTGACGACGTCGTAGGTTACCTGGCCAGGAGCACCAGGGCCGGGCAGAAGGTCAGCGTCACTGTGCTGCGTGACGGCAAGCGGCAGACGCTTACCGTGACGCTCGGGGAGCGACCGGACCAGTAGACGGCTGAAGACGAAAGCGGCAGTACAGGCCGGGTGAGAAGGACTCATCCGGCCTGTTTTGTTGTTCAGCCCCCGAGGGCCGTTGCGGGAGCCGGGTTTGTGTGCTAAACTGGCCGTGAGGGTCGTGGTTCTGGCCCGAGAACAGGGGAGGGAACATGCACCCGCGAATCGCCGTCGTGAGTCTGTGGGCCGAGGATGTCGAGGCCGAGGCCGAGTTCTACCGCACTGTGCTGGGCCTCAAGGCGCTCAAGCAGCGCCACGGCAAACCGCATTTTGATGTGGGCGGAGTCCGGCTCGCCATCGTGCAGGGCAGGCCGGTCGATGCAGCGACGCCAACGCCATCACGGTTTCCGGTGATCGTACTGGAGGTAGAGGACCTGGACGAGGCCATCGACCGGCTGAAGGAGCACGGTGTGCGGCTGCCCTGGGGCACGGGGCACGATGCCCGGTCGCGGTGGGTGATGTTCCGCGACCCCGGGGGCAACCTGGTCGAGCTGCTGCAGGAAGAGGGGGATGAGGGATGACCGATCTCAAGATACCCATCGGGCGCGACAAAAAGATCGCCCTGGTGGCGCATGACAACAAGAAGAAAGCCCTGCTAGAATGGGCCAAGTTCAATCAGGTGCTGCTGGCCCATCACAAGCTGTACGCCACAGGCACGACCGGCGAGGTACTGCAGCGCGAGCTGGGGCTCAAGGTGCATCAGTTGCAGAGCGGCCCGTTGGGCGGTGACGAGCAGGTTGGCTCGATGATCGTCGATGGCAAGGTCGATTTCCTGATCTTTTTCTGGGATCCGCTCGAGCCGCAGCCGCACGACCCGGATGTAAAGGCGCTGCTGCGAATGGCGGTGGTGTGGAACATCCCCGTGGCCTGCAACAGGGCCACGGCCGACTTTATGATCTCGTCCCCTCTGATGGACGCACCCTACGACCGGCTCGTGCCGGACTATTCCGTCTATCGAAGGCGGCCCATCGAGGGATTCGAGGGCGGCAAGTAGGGTGGAGGCGCCGATGATACGGCAGAGAGCTCTGATCACGGTTCTGACTGCAGCGATGCTGGTGACTGGTTGTGATGCCTGCACGCGCTCGAGCACGCCTACGCCCGAACCCACGGAAGGGTTCGCCATCTACCTCACCGACCCGGAGATCCGGCCGGAGAACCTGGTGATGCAGAGCCACCTTGGCCTGGCTGAGCAGCCCCTGATCACGGAAGCGGATCTGGTGCAGTATGACTGGGCCAAGCACGAGCTGACCTTTGCTGTGTCCGGGTATGAGAAGCTGCACGCAATCAAGCTGCCGACCAGTGGAGTCTCGTTTGTGGTGTGCGTGTCCAAGTCGCCGGTGTATGCCGGGGCGTTCTGGCCGGCGTACTCTTCACAGAGCTGGGACGGGATCATCATCGACCCCATCCTGATGACGCTGGACAGACCGGTGGCCAGGATTGAGCTGGGCTATCCAGGTTCCAGCTTTTACCAGGGTTCGGATCCGCGCGGGGACGAGCGCATCAAGGCGGCCCTGGAAAAGGCCGGCAAGCTCAAGTGAGTATTGCTGAGGCAGCCGCGGTGGTCAGGAACATCGCCCTGCGCGTGACCCCTGAGGCGGAAAGGGCCATTCGCGGCGGGCACCCCTGGTTGTTCGCGAGCTCGATTCGTGAGCAGAGCCAGCCGGGTCAGGCGGGCGACCTGGCGGTGATCTTTGATCGCAAGGGGCGCTTCCTGGCCGTGGGGCTGCTCGACCCCGAGTCGACCGTGCGGGTGCGCATCTTGCAGCGAGGCAACTCGGCACCAATCAACGCGGCCTGGTTCGAGAGGCGAATCGAGGCTGCGGCGGCGATACGGGCGCCGCTCGTCGCACAGGCAGCGGGTTGGGAGACCACCGGCTACCGCCTGGTGCATGGGGAGAACGACGGCCTACCCGGGCTGGTGGTGGATCGCTACGACCGGACGCTGGTGCTCAAGGTCTACACCGCTGCCTGGCTGCCTCATCTGAGCGACGTGCTGGCCGCGCTGGCCGCCGTTCAGGCCAGTGAGCGGGTGGTGCTGCGGCTCGGGCGCGGCTGCGCAGGGCAGGCCAGCGAGGGATGGGGGCTGAGCGACGGCGCGGTGCTGGCCGGGCCGCCGTTGGAGGGGCCGCTGCTCTTTCGCGAGAACGGCCTGGAATTCGAGGCCGATGTGGTCCACGGCCAGAAAACGGGGTTCTTCTTTGACCAGAGGGACAACCGGGCCAGGGTGCAAAAGCTGGCCAAAGGCAAGAGCGTACTCAACCTCTTTGCCTACACCGGCGGCTTTTCAGTGTACGCAGCGCGGGGCGGCGCCAGGTCGGTGCTGAGCCTCGACTCGAGCGCGCCGGCACTGGAGGCAGCGCAGCGCAACTGGGAAAGAAACAAGGCCAGCTATCTGCCAGGTGCCAGGCACGAGGTGCTGGCCACAGACGCCTTTGCGCAGCTCGAGCGGATGAAGGAAGGCGGCCGGCGCTTTGGCCTGGTAATCGTCGATCCGCCGGCCTTTGCCCAGGAGCAGTCCCAGGTGAAGCAGGCCCTGAAAGCCTACGAGCGCCTGTCGATGATGAGTCTGGCCGTGCTGGCGCCTGGCGGCACGTGGGTAATGGCTTCCTGTTCGAGCCGGGTCGATGCGGACGCCTTCTTTGGCACGGTGCTGCAGGCGGCGCAGAGGGCCGGGAGGCGGGTCACGGAACTCGAGCGAAGCAGGCATGCTCTGGATCACCCCATTGGCTTTCGCGAAGGGGCCTATCTCAAGTGCCTGTTCGCGCGAGTCGCGTAACAGCGCAACCTCTCCAAGAGAAGCAGGTGGTCGAGCGTTCAGCGGCGTGCCAGGCCAGTTGACCCTTGATACGAACCGGTTATCATTGGCGGCATGGTTCCAGAGACGTTGTGCAAGTGGCTGGCGGCGACGGCCCTGCCCTGGGCAGTGATGACCGTGCTGTTTTGCCGCACGGCCACGAGCGCGGCACCGGCCAGGTCCAGCGTCTGGCTCCCGCTGGCGGTGAGGGCAGAAGCGACGCCAACCGCAACGTCAACCCCGCTGCCCAGCCCCACCCCGACGACCACGGCCAGCCCGACCCACGCGCCGACCCCAACCGCCACGGCGACCGTTCCTCCAGCAGAGATCCACCACGGCAGCGCCACCTACTATGACGCGACCGGCGGCGGGGCGTGCTCCTTCGATCCTTCGCCCGAGGACCTGATGGTGGCGGCGCTCAACGACCGGTACTATGGGGCAGCGGACCTGTGCGGGGCCTATGTGGAGGTGACCGGGCCCAAGGGCGTAGTGGTGGTACGGATTGTGGACCTGTGCCCCGGCTGCCTCAAGGTAGGTCTGGACCTGGACCTCAGCCGGCAGGCCTTTGAGGCCATTGCTGACCTGGCCAAGGGCCGCGTGGCCGTGACCTGGCGGGTGGTGAGCCCCGAGCTGGACGGCCCCATTGGCTATCACTTTGCCGATGGCTCGAGCCAGTGGTGGACGGGTATTCAGGTGCGCAACCACCGCAACCCGGTGTTGAGCCTGGAGTACCGCGATGCAAAGGGCACCTGGGTGAACGTGCCGCGCAAGGCGTGGAACTATTTCGTGCAGACGTCGCCAGGCATGGGGCCGGGACCCTACGAGCTGCGGGTGAAGGACATCTATGGCCACCAGATCAGCGACGCGGGCGTGCCGCTGACGCCCGGCGGGACGGTGCAGGGGAGCGCGCAGTTTCCTGGCGCTGACGCGCACTAGGAAAGGACGAGAACGGGACAATGGTCGACCGTGGACAAGGGATCGAGGTCATCGGCTTTGACGGCGACGACACGCTGTGGCACAACGAGCCGTTGTTTCAGGCGGCGCAGGACCAGTTTGTCGAGCTGCTGGCGCACTATCACGACCGGGCCTGGATGAGGGAACAGCTCTACCAGACCGAGATGCACAACCTGGACCATTTCGGTTACGGGATCAAGGCCTTTGCGCTGTCGATGATCGAGACGGCGGTGGAACTGACCGAAGGCCGGGTGACGGGGCAAGAGGTGCGTGCGCTCATCGAGGTGGCCAAAGGCATGCTCAACGCCGAGACCAGGCTGCTGGATGGCGCGGCCGAGGCGGTAGCCCGGCTGGCCGAGAACTACCGGTTGATGCTGATCACCAAAGGGGACCTGCTGGACCAGGAGGGCAAGATCAGGCGTTCGGGGCTGGGCGACTGTTTTCGCGACATTGAAGTGGTGAGCGGCAAGTCGCGCGAGGCCTATGAGAAGGTGCTGCGCAAGCACAAGCTGAGTGCGCCGCGCTTTCTGATGGTGGGCAACTCGCTCAGGTCCGATATCTGGCCGGTGCTGGAGCTCGGCGGCAGGGCGGTATGGATACCTTACGCCGTGGAGTGGGCACACGAGGCGGCAGAGGAGCCGGCGGGGAGAGAGGGGTACTACCGGGTTACCAGGATCGACGAGCTGCCTGAGCTGCTGGAGCGCATCGGCGACGAGTCGTAGGCCACACAGAAAGGTCCTTGTTTCGCGCCTGCCACGGCGACGCACGGACAACTGGGTGCGTTCCCCCGTCCCGTCCCCAGCCCAGCACTGCGAACAGGCACTGGTTGGGGCAGCTACCCTGCCGCTGAGGCAAAGCCTCCTGGGCGGCGGCCACCGCGCGCTGGCACCGCAAGGACTGGTGCAGGAGCTGACGCCGCTGATGTTCGACAAGGGCGGAGTGGCCGAGGCGACGCTGGAGGTGCTGCTGAGGCGCGGCGGGCTGCTGACCGAGGCAGCTCCGGGCAAGGTCGGGTTTGTGTATGAGGCAATGGCTGAGCCGTGCCAGGAACTGGGTCGGCTCCGGTAGCGCGTCAGGTTGGCCAGTTGACAGACGTCTAGTCATCAGGTAGCATAGAAGGTGAAGCGCCTCCGGGCGCTCCTGAGGTGTCGGCCAGCAGAGCTTGCCCAAGAGTCAGGGAGGTATCTGATGAGTCCAAGGCCAGCCCTCGTCGTCCTCGTCGCTCTCCTGTCTGTCTGCTCGTTTGTCCTCCTGGTACGAGCCGAGTCGGCAGAGACCGCCCTGTCGGTGGTGTCGCTGCCTGCCTCCGCCGACTGCTTTATCGACAGCGGCAGGCCGAATGAAAACCTGGACGGAGCTGGCGTGTTGTACGTAGCCAGCGACATCAACAAGAGCACCCTGCATACGCTGCTCCGCTTTGACCTGGCCAATCTGGGCGGCGTGCACGTGGTGAGCGCAACGCTGCACCTGTACCCGGGTCAGTCCATGCAGGGTCCCGGCAACCGCGACGTGCAGATGGCCAATCTACTCAACCCCTGGGAGCAGGCCAAGGTCACCTGGAATACTCGCCCGGACACGGGAAAGCCATACCTGCAGCGCACGGTGACCTCGACACCGGGATGGAAGGCCTGGGATGTGACCGAGCTGGTATTGGCCTGGCTGACGCCGGGTGGGCCCAACCATGGACTGGCGATCTTGCCCGTGACGACCGGCTCGTGGCTACGCTCCTATGCCGAACGGTCGCCGCAGCACAGTCTGGGGCCGTACCTGATGGTAACCTACACACTCACCACGCCGACCCCAACGAGAACGCAGACACGCACGCCTACGGCTACGGCGACGCGGACCAGGACTGCATCGCCTTCACCGAGTGCCACGCCGACCGCGACCCTGCTGCCCACCAAGACGAGCAGCAGCACGCCCACCAATACCAGGATTCCTACTCCCACCGCGACCTCCATCCAGCAGCCAACCGTCACTCAGCAACCAACTCCATCGCCGACGGTCACCGGAGAGCCAATGCCGGTGCCGGACCTAGTGATCACCGACATTTGGCTGGAGGGGACCCTGGTCTGCTATCAGGTGCTGAATCAGGGAGAAGGCGCGGCGCCTGCCGGGCACATCACGCACCTGCTGGTACAAGGACAACTGGTGGGACAGGATCTGATTGGCGAGTCACTCAAGCCGGGGCAGCGGCTCAGCCGCCGCTTCAACTATTCGTGGGTCTGTCAGGGACAAGAGTCCGCGCTGCAGGTCTGTGCGGACGCGCTATCGACTGTGGTCGAACTGGACGAGGGCAATAACTGCCGCGATGAATCCTGGCGCTGTGACACTACAGCGCCCCGGATCACGGCAGGCCCGGCCGTGAGCGAGATCACCCAGACAACGGCGCTGGTGTGCTGGGATACGGACGAAGCCAGCCACAGCATGGTACGCTACGACCGGCGCTTTGACCTGTTTGGAAGCTGGATGCAGCACCCGTCGCTGGTGACCAGGCACTGTCTGAGACTGGACGACCTCACCAGGGACTCGGCCTACCAGTATCGGGTAGAGTCGTGCGATGCGGCGGGCAACTGCGTGCACAGCGACCCGGGGGTATTTCGCACCCTGCCGCTCGCAGAGAACAACAAGCCCAGCCTGACCCTGCACATCGGCGATACGCTCAGCGGCAAAGCACGCATTGGAGCGGACGCAGCGGACGACCAGGGCATCAGGCAGGTCGAGTTCTGGCTGGATGATCAGTTGGTGCACACTGCTTGGAGCCCGCCCTATGGGCTGGAGTGGGAGACGCGCGAGATGAGCGACGGCCCGCACACCTGGCGCGTACGAGCCATTGACGTGGCCGGGAACGTCACCGAACGCGAGAGGACGACACAGATCCGGAATCGCTTCGACGAACTGCTCAGCCCGGTACATGTCTCTTTCATCGGGCTGGCTAACGGGCAGGAGGTGTGGGGCGAGGTGCCAGTGGAGGTTCGGGTCACCCACGACTTGAGCTCTACTTTGCTCAGCCTGCAGATCGAAGTGGACGAGGTCGAGCTGGCCAGCTGGACCTATCCGCCGTGCGGGAGGAGCTCGTCAGATCCCTGGAGCAGGTACATCCCCCGTTTGCCGTGCGGCAGGACGCCGCTCACCGAGAGCTCGCCCTGGAATGCCAGAGCTGAGCCATTGCACACGGAGCACATTATCGAGGCGCACGCGGAAGACCAGAGCGGCAACTGGGGACACGCCTCGGTACGGGTGACGGTCGAGCCGCCTGATCCGGTGGTTGAGGTCAGTCGGATGGTGCAGCGTAACGGCACCCATTTCGATGTCACCATCTCCATCGTCAACCACAGTGAGGCGTCAATCCGTGACATCGTCCTGAAGGATTTGAGTCTGGGCTATCAGAGCATCGGGCAGTGTTCCGTAAGCATCGCCGGAGAGGTATTTAGACCGCCGAGCCCCTGTCCGGTGGCCTATTACAGCCAGGCTCACACCAGCCTGATCACCTTCACCTACGCTTCGCTCGCGGCCTCCCAAGGCATGCGGGTGAAATATAGTGCAGTACCTATTCTCTACACTGCTCGCGAGGCGCCGTCCGAGCCAGGTATTGGCGACTTGACCACGCTGTCGTTTGCTTTCCTGGGCGAGAGGCACGAGCTAGCGCCAGTCAGCCGCTGGAGCTCGAGTGAAGAGCGGGCCAAGGCGCTTCACGCAGCGGATTACCTGATTATGACCAACCCGCATCGCTTTACCTGTCCCCAGGAGGATGTGAGCAAGCTGCTCAGCACTGCCGCCGAGCTGGCAATGGAAAAATCCGGCGTGCTTGGCTATCTGCCGGACGACCTTGGCGCACGCGATCCACACATGGTGCGCGACCTGATCGTACCGGGGGGCGAGTGGAGCAGGCAGCTGGGACCTACCTTCACCACACCGCACCCGACAAGCAACGAGGCATACCTCTTGATCCTGGGGGAGACCGAAATCGTGCCGGCGTTCAACCTGGATATCACCAGCTGGGGCATCACCTGGGCCGGAGGGGGGCGCACGAATTCGATCAAACTGACCGACCACTTCTACGGGGACGTGGTAGGCGCGGATTGGTTGCCCGACATCATCGTGGGCAGGATCTTGGGCGATAGCGCCCGGGCGATGCAGCTACCGCTTCTGTCCAGTCTCGAAACCCTGCGGGGCAGTGGATTCGACCGGACGCACGCCCTGGCCATCGGCGGCTACGAGGACGGGTCGGGCGACGTGTTCTACGCCAACGCGCGGGACGTGGCGAGCGACCTGACGCGACGGGGGATGAGCACGGCGATCATCCAGTGGAGCGACTGGGTGGACGGCCAGTGGACCGTACCCTTCACACACTACGACGCGTTGACGGTGGGCGACGTCGATGGGGACGGAGTAGACGAGCTGATCATCGCTCAGGATGAGGACAGCAAGATCCGCATCATCGAACCATTGGGAGCCGAGATCGGCCATTTCTACTCGGCGTTCACCCCGTACGATGCCCTCGAGGCAGGAGACGTCGACGGAGACGGCCGAGACGAGATCATTGTGGCACGGAATCTTGGCGAATCCTTCGGCGTGCTCACCGTGTACAGGGGCGACGGTACTTTTGTGGCCGACGTGCCCGTGCCCTTTCGCGAATGGGACGACATGGACGTCGGTGACGTGCTGGGCGATGGCTGGGCCGGAGGCGAGTGGATCGACGACCGGGGACGAGAGGAGATCGTGCTTATCAGCGAGAGAGACGACCGCGTGAGAATCTATCGGTTGACCGACCTGAACCACCTTGTCCAGGCCGGGTCGGGGGAGTGGACGGCCAGTGTGAACTTTACGCGCAAGGACCGCATGAGGGTGGGCAACGTACGCAGCGAATGGCCCCGGGATGAGATTGTAGTCGTGCGCGATGACGACCAGACCATCTACATCTACAACGGTACTGGTACCGAGCTGGCGCGACTGGGAAGAGATGTGGACGGAGACGGCAAGACAGACACCAGGTACACCCCTTACGATGGGTTTGAGCTGGGTGACCTGGATGGGGACGGTCAAGACTCGATCGTGATGATGTGCGACGACGACAAAAAGCTGTACCTGATCAGCGCCAAGCCCATGGCGGGCGCATGGGGCGGGGCCCGCAAGTACACGCGCTTGATGAGTGACTGGTTCTATGGGACGAGGTACACCGGCAGCGAGACACGCCACGACGGATTCGCGGTGGGAACGATGGCGCTCGGAACCAGGCCGCGGATCGTCGTGCTGCGCAACCTGAATGGCGCCAGCAGCACCGCGCGGCTCATCGTGCCACTGTGGGAGGAGCTCGACCGGTTGGCAAACCGGAGACTGGGCGAGTTGGGGGGCAATCGCAGCATCATCGCCGTCAGCGGGCACGGGAACTGCGGCGGACCGTCGCCTATCGGGACAGCTTTCGCAGGCTTGTGGGGAACGTTTGCTCAGCATCCGCTCGTGTTCGCCTTCTCGTGCCTCACGGGTAACTATGAAGATCGCTGGTGCCTGGACTATACCTTTGGCGATGCCCTGATGGAGCACGGCGCTGCGGTGTTCATCGGCGCGACTGAGGTGTCGGGGCGCAATCAGAATACTCCAGCGATGAAAGGGTTCTTTGAGTCGCACTGGGATCCTGACACCACACTGGCGGGCAAGGCCTTTGCACAGTACGAGCGCTTGCGGGCAGACGATGGGATTCGCTGGAGATTCTGGGTTGTGGAGTACAACTATTACGGCGACCCCAAGTTCGGCGCGGCCAGCATTCCGGTCCGGGCCGTTGCCGAGACAGCAACGGCCGCGGCAGCGGAGCAAGCTCCGCCGCCAACTACGCTGCAGGTGCATGTGCCGATGTATCAGGTCGAGAACGCAGACGGTATTGATGTGGTCAGTCTGGAGGGTGGCGAGTGGACCTCCGAAGACAACCGACCGCAGGTGCCGATGTATCCAGTCGTGGTTGCAGTGCCGATGGGGTACGAGTTGCAGGACGTGCAGATGACCTCGCGGGGCAGTCTGTACAGCACAGAGGGGCTGAGTCTGTCCTTCAACGTGCCCATCACCGATGGCGGCAGCCTCGACGAGGCACTGGTCGCGCTGGCCAGAGCCGAGAGCGAGGGTTGGTATCCCGAGCAAGCATATTCCTGGATGGTCAGGCAGGAGGGCGATGGCTCCAGCTCGCTGCTGCTGACGCTGTACCCGTTCCAGTACAACGCGCTTACCACCGGCGTCAGGTTTTACCAGGACATGACATTCAGCCTGGGCTATACCGTTCCGGCGGTCACCATTACGCACTTGAGCACGGACCGGATCAGCTATGAGCCGGGAGATGTAGTGACGGTATCCATCGGCCTGAGGGTGTCGGAGACGCCGACCGACGGGTACGTCGAAGCAGCCATCTACACGCTGGCCGGCGATTACGTCGATGGGCTGCTGGTGCAGGCCCTGCCTGGCCTGACTGGTGCAGCCGAGTTGTCGCCGGTATGGAACAGCAAGGGGAGCCAGGCAGGGATGTACGTAGTGCGAGCGAAAGTGATCAACGGCGCAGGCGAACTGCAAGACGAGGACAGTTGTTCCTTCCGGCTGGGAACAGTGGGCGCCGAAGTGACGTTGTTGAGCGCTGCGCCGAACGTGCTCACCAGCGGTCAGTCTACGTACATCACGGTTCAGGCGAGAAACACGGGCACGACGGCTCTCGATGGCTCTCTGACCATTGACGTGCGACAGGGGAGCCGTGTGGTCAGCAGCGAGCAACACACCTTCACTGGGCTCGGTCCTGGCCTGAGCACCTCGTGGGGGGTGAGCTGGTCCAGCGAGGACAATGCACCTGGTTCATACGTAGCGACGGGAGCGGTGCGGTATGGGGGCGCCGCTCACTCCAAGAGCGCAGAGATCACTGTTCGCGGCGCACACAGCCTGGTCTTGCCCCTGGTGATCAAGAGGTAGCAGAGCTGCGGAACTGCGTCTCGTACAGGTGGGCGTAGAGCCCGCCGAGCTCGAGCAGCTCGGCGTGTGTGCCTCTTTCGACAATGGCGCCGCGGTCGAGCACCAGGATCAGATCAGCCGCCAGGATCGTGCTCAGGCGGTGGGCGATGACGATGCTGGTTCGTCCGGATAGGACGCGGTTGAGCGCTTCCTGAATCAGCGCCTCGGACTCGCTGTCGAGCGATGAAGTGGCCTCGTCGAGGAGCAACACGCGGGGGTTCTTGAGAATCACCCGGGCCAGAGCCAGGCGCTGCTTCTCTCCACCGCTCAAACGGTAACCTCGTTCTCCCACGATCGTGTCATAGCCCTGCGGCAGGTCCTCGATAAAGCTGCGGATGTTGGCGGCTTCGGTGGCAAACTCGAGGTCGGCCTGGGTAGCATCCAGGCGAGCATAGAGCAGGTTGGTGCGAATGGTGTCGTGGAACAGGTAGGTTTCCTGAGTAACCATGCCCACGGCGGCCGAGAGCGAAGAGAGCCGCAGGTCGCGCAAGTCGTGGCCATCGAGCAATACCCGTCCCCTGGTGGGATCGTACAGCCGCGGGATGAGGTAGGTGAGGGTGGTCTTGCCTGAACCGCTGGGGCCGACCAGTGCGGCGAGCTGGCCTGGCCTGACGGTGAAGGAAACGTCCTCGAGGGCCCATTCGCGCGCCTGGGAACGCGACGAGGCGAGGGCTGGCCCGGCGGCTTCGGCTTCAGTGGCGGGAGACGAATTGGATTGGCCGCGGGCAGGCGGTTTGGGTGTGTCGCCAGACAGGGCAGCCGTGACGTCAGCCATGAGTCCGGCGCGGTACACCTGGGAGAGCAGGCCGCGCTGACTGGTCTCGTACTTGAAGAACACGTTCTCGAACGTCAGTTCGCCTTCGACCTCAGGGATGGCCAGGGCATCGGGGCGTTCGTCAGTCTCGAGCGGCAGATCCAGCACCTCAAATACGCGCTCAAAGCTGACCACGGACGTGGTGAACTCGGCCGGGGCGTTGGCCAGGGCCTGCAGAGCGCCATAGAGCGAGCCCATGTAGGAGCCGAAGGCCACGATTGTGCCGATAGAGAACGATCCCCGTATTACAAAGTAGCCACCAAGACCGTAGATGAGTGCCGTTCCCGCGGCGCCTATCAGGCCCATGGCCACGAAAAAGGCGGTGCCCAGGACGGCGCGATTGGTGCCCACGTCGCGTACCTTGCCGGCGCGGCTGCGCATGCGCTCGAGCTCGACATCAGTGCGGCCGAACAGCTTGACCAGCAACGCTCCACCGATACTGAGGGTCTCGTTCAACAGAGCGTTCATCTGCGCGTTGGCATCCATCAGTTGGTAGGCCATGTCTCGCAGGCGGCGGCTAAGGCTGCGAGCAGCAAGGAGGAACACTGGCATGACCAGAAGGCTGGCGAGGGTGAGTCGCCACTGCAGAGAAAGCATAACCGCGAGCAGCGCGGTGGCCTGAACGAGGTTCGTGATCATGGTCACGATGGTGCTGGCGATGGCCGTGTGGGCACCGACGACGTCGTTGTTGACCCGGCTCATCAGCTCCCCGAGGCGGGTGTTGGTGAAAAAGCGCAGCGACATCCGCTGCAGGTGGTCAAAGAGGCCGACGCGCAGGTCGTAGATGACCCCTTCCCCCACGTACGCGTTGATGCGGCGCTGGGCCACGTTGATCAGGCCACTCAACACCGGCAGAGCCAGGAGCGCTCCAGAGAGCAACGCCAGGCGGCGCAGGTCGCCCGAGGGGATGGTGCGGTCGATGAGGTCTCGCAGAACGAGAGGAGTGAGGAGCTGGATGCCGGTGGCGCTGAGGATGAGCGCAAGCAAGGCCACCATATGCCAGCGGTAGGGCGTCGCATAGGCCAGAACACGCCGCAGGAGCGGCCAGGTGACCTTGGGTTTTTCGTCTACAGTGCGTGGAACTCTGGCCCAGCTACCGTGTACTGCCACCGTGGCTCCCCCTGACAACAAGATTTCACCGCGGACCCGGCGTGGCGCGGCGGGCCGAGGTGACGGTCACAGTTTACACGAAGCAGGAGGAAGGCGCAACTCGGAGAGTGTGGAAAATGTGGGCGACGTGCAACAGCAGACGGGAGATCGCCAAGTACGAACGCGGAGAGGTTCGTAGTACAGGCTTCAGCCTGTCCGGATCGGGAGCGCTGAAGCGCCTCTTCGCAGTAGCTCAGAGACCTACGGCAACTACGAACCTAATCCCGCTCGAACAGCATGCCCTGACTGTGTTCGTGCTCCTCAGGCGGTTTTTCCACACTCTCAACTGGGCCGACAGTGACGTGCCTGGCTGCGGCTGGGGCGGCTGGCACGGGTGCGGTCCGGAAGCAGCGGCTATTCCCAACGAAAGATGCGCGTGGCCACCAGAGTCGCGACGGCGAGAATGGCCACCAGCACCAGGGCCTCTGTGCGGTACTCCGACCAGGTTCCGCCAAACCATAGCCCGCGCAGGAGCCTGGTCACATAGGTGAGGGGCAGCCAGTCGGCAACGCGCTTCAGCGAGGCGGGGAGCAGCTCGGATGGGTAGGCAGCGCCAGAGATGAACATCATCGGGTAAAAGAGCACCATGCCCACTACCTGGGCCATACGGGCAGTAGGTGCCAGGCTGGCAATGACATAGCCGAGAGAGGACATCGAAAGACCGCCCAGGATGACTCCGAGGAGGACAGAGAGGGCGTTGCCCTCAAAGTGAGTGTGGAAAAGGAGCCGCGCGACGATCACCATGCACAGCATTCCGATCAGGGTCATAAGCTGGTTGGAAAGCACGTCGGCGGTGAGGTAGACCAGAGGCGACAAAGGCGTCGCCCGAAAGCGCCTCAGGATGCCAGCTTCGCGGTAAGAGCTGGTATTGATGGTGACCGTCAGCAGACCGACGGTGCCGAGGATCAGCGCCGTATAGCCGGGCATAGAGATGTCCATCGAGCCGCGGCCGCCGAGTAGATGGCTTGGCTGGTTGCCAAAGATCGCGCCAAAGATGAGCACGAGCATGACTGGAAAGCCGATGATGAAAAAAGCAGTGATCGGCTCACGCAGGTACAGTATCAAGTTGGTCACGGTGAGTTTCAGCAGGCTTTTCATCTTGGTCACTCCCGCATCTTGCGGCCGGTGAGGGCCAGGAACACGTCTTCCAGAGTAGCTTGTTCGATGCGCAGGTCTCCGGTCAGCAGGCCGGCCTGGTCCAGCGCAAAGACGACGTTGTTGATCAGGTGGTCACCCTGGCCGTAGACAATCAGTTGATCTCCATTTCTCTCGATGCGGCTCACCTCAGGCAAGTGAGTGAGGGAGGGGGCTGCGGCGGAGACGGGCAAGGCGAAGATGAGGCGCTTTTCAGCGCTCAGCGACCGGATGAGCGCTGCCGGGCTATCGAGGGCAACAATGCGCCCGTGGTCCACAATGGCCACGCGGTCGCAGAGCCGCTCGGCCTCTTCCATAAAGTGCGTGGTGAGCAGCACCGTCTTGCCCTGACGGCGAATGTCCAGCACGAGATCCCACATCGCGCGGCGGGCCTGGGGGTCCAGGCCGGTCGTCAGCTCGTCGAGAAAGACCACCTCCGGGTCGTTGAGCAGGGCGAGGGCGATGAACAGACGCTGCTTCTGGCCGCCAGAGAGCTGACCAAAGGCAGCGTCGCGCTTGTCGGCAATGCCGAGCTGCTCGAGCAGGGGCAGGGCAGGCAGCGAGCGCTGGTAGAATGAGGCGAACAGGTCCAGCGTTTCGGCCACCTTGAGGCGCAGCGGCAGTGCCGACGTCTGAAGCTGCACCCCGATGTGCTGCCTCAGCGCCGGGCCAGCGAGCCAGGGATCCATACCCAGCACCCGCAGGGTACCCGAGTCGGGCTGGCGCAGCCCCTCGATGCACTCCAGGGTGGTGGTTTTTCCGGCACCATTGGGCCCGACCAGGCCCAAGATCTCACCCTGACTGACTTGAAACTCAATCCCATCAACGGCCTTGACCGGCCCGTAAGCCTTGTGCAGTTGATGAACAGAGACCACGGTGGACATCGGCCCTCCTGCTGCGCGAAGTCAGAAGATTACTCCGCTTATTATACGCGCAAATCGCCAGAAGAATTCAGGTCGAGTTCAGCCGCGTGGGCAGTGGCGACGTGGTGCCCACCGGTCGCGCGATGAATCTGCGGTCGTTTTGCTCCAGCGCTGCTTTGTCAGTATAATAGGGCGTTAGCTGCGCCCGAGTGGGCGCAGTGGACAGGGCGGCCTAGACCCATTCCGTGGCTGCGTTCGGTTTGAGGCTGCAGCCATGGGGTGCAATACCGAGACGAAGGGGGTACCCTGTGGAAACGGCCATGACCAAGTCCGTAGCTTCGATGCTTACCTCGTACGATTCTGCCGCAGCCCGTGAGACTGCGCAGCGACTGCGTGAGTTGTGGCTCAAGGCGGACAAGGTGGACATGGCCAGCATCCCCCAGGAGCAGCGTGAGCTGCAGGAGATCGCCGGCATTGGAGTGCCCGCGCTGAAAGAAATCGGCGACGCGGTGGCGAGGGAGGCGGGCAAGCAGGTCGATGAGTACCTGCCTCTGGCAGGCACGCTGTGGGACGAGTTTGGGCGCGAGGGCAGGGTGGTAGCGGCGATCCTTCTGGGCTCCCTGGCGCTGGCCGAACCGGCCAAGGTACTGCCTGTTCTGCAGGAGATGGCCGGGACCTGCGTGACCTGGGAGGATGCCGACCGGCTGGCGATGGACGGGGTGGAGCCCGTCGTGCGGCAGAAACCCCAGGCCTGGCTGGGCACGCTCGAGCCGTGGCTGGTGGATAAGAACAAGTGGGTCAGGCGGGCAGGCATCACGGTTATCGGGCGGTTGCCGATGAAGTATCCCGAGCTCACTAGGCGGACGCTGGATCTGGCCGAGAGGCTGCTGCGCGATGAGGATCCCGACGTGCGCCGCGCGGTGAGCTTTGCCATTCGTATGTCGGCCAGGGGCGAGGTTCCAGCGGTGGTCGGTTTTCTGGCAAGGCACGTACCACCGACCGAGCCCTCGGGCAACTGGGTTCTGTGCGATGTGATTTGCAGCATGTCCAAACAGTCGCTGCCTTCGTTCGCCGGAATGCTGACGCGCTATGAGCGCTGGGCCAAAGACCCCCAGTTGAGTCCGCAGGACAAGAGTTCGGTGGATAGCGCGGTGCAGGTATTGCGAGAGGCAGCACGAAAGAGAGGACGGGCGTGAGCAGTGCGGCGGTGCGCCGTGCTGCATCGATTCTGCCAGCCCAGACGGGCGCCAGGGCATGGCACCGGTCCGCTCGCGCGGTGCCTCCCTCGCTCCTGCCGAACCACGGCCCTCAGGCGGTACGCTGGGTACTGGCTACCGGTGAACAGAAATGGGACCTGCAGTTTGAGACGAACGAGGACGTGATGGTGGCCCTGGAGCACGTGCCGCCGGTGCTGGGAGAGCACCTGCAGGTCAACATCGAGTGGAACCCGTCCCGGGGCAATTTCGTGCGCCGGAGCGGCGCAGCCGTGAGCCCCGGCGGTTGAGGAACGTAGAGCAAAGGGTCCAGGGTGGACCCATGACTGTGGTGTGGGCTGGCAGTTTGGCAGATGGCCGGTTTTGTGGTATAGTAGCTGTCCGTTGCCCCTGTAGCTCAGTGGATAGAGCGTCGGCCTGCGGAGCCGTGTGCGGGCGTTCGAGTCGCCCCAGGGGCGTGTGACCGCAACCTGCACGTGTCAATGCCAGACCCCCTGCTGCCTTGGATGGCGGCCAGGGGGTTTTGTGTTCACAGCAGGCCCAGGGAAAGCAGCACCCCACGCGGGGCCGCAGTTTGTGACCGCGGACCAGTAGGGCTAGAATGGATCGCGAATCCGGATGACGCCCGGGCCAGCAGCTATGGCGTACGGTGCATTCTGGAGAAAGGAGCAGGGGCAGATGATCGCCGTGAAACGCGCTTACGCTCCTCCGGCGGCGGAGGACGGCACTCGCTTCCTGGTAGACGGTCTGTGGCCCAGAGGGGTCAAGAAAGAGACGCTGCGGATCGAGGCCTGGCTCAAGGAGGTTGCGCCGAGTGCTGCACTGCGCAACTGGTTCGGCCACGACCCGGCTCGCTGGGACGTCTTTTTGACCCGCTACTTTGCCGAGTTGAAGGACAAGGAGCAGGCGCTGGAGCCCATCCGGGCCGCGGCGCGAAAGGGCCGCGTGACGCTGGTCTATGGCGCGCGCGACGAGGAGCACAACAACGCCGTGGCCCTCAAGGCCTACCTGGACAAGTCCAGGTCCGGCGCCCGCGGCAGTTAGGAACAGACACGCCAGCAGAGCCTGTATTGATCCCTCGCGGGAGGAGCAGCAGGCCACCTGCCCAAGGAGTTGGGCAAGCGCGGCCGCACATACGATGAACTGCCTGCTTTCTTGATCGAATGGCCCGGCCGTCTCTTTCGCCCTAGTCAAGAGAACGTGGGAGGTACAACAAACCGATGGCAATTTACGCAGAGATTCTCGAGCAGCCTCACAGGTTGGAGCGGCTGCTTCAAGACCAGAGAGCGACCGTCGAACGTATCGCGGCTGAGATCCGTGATCGCGGCATCGAGCTGGCCTTTCTGGCCGCCCGCGGTGCATCGAACAATGCGGCACGCTACGCCAATTACCTGTTCGGTGCCAGGAATAGGCTGACCGTAGCTCTAGCCACACCCTCGCTCTTTACCTGCTACAAGAGCCCGCCACGCATCAAGAACGCGCTGGTGATCGGCCTGTCTCAGTCGGGGCGGTCACCCGACGTAGTGAGCGTGCTGGCCGAAGGGAGAAAGCAGGGCAATCCCACTCTCGCCATTACCAACGAGCCATCATCGCCGCTGGGCCAGGCTGCGGAATATGTACTGAATATCCAGGCCGGCGCTGAGAAGGCAGTTGCTGCGACCAAGACCTACACCGCAGAGCTGATGGCTGTGGCCATGTTGTCGGCCGGCCTGGGCTCAAAGCGCGAGATGTGGGATGAGCTGGCCAGGGTGCCTGAGTGGCAGCGTCAGGCGCTGGCCCTGGATGAGGCGATCGCCAAGGCGGTGCAGCGCTATCGCTACATGAGACAGGCTGTGGTGATCGGCCGGGGCTACAGCTATGCTACAGTCTCCGAGTGGGCGCTCAAACTCAAGGAACTGACCTATGTGCTGGCTGAGCCTTACTCGTCAGCCAGCTTCATGCATGGGCCGATCGCTCTCGTGGACGAAGGTTTTCCGGTGCTGGCGGTTGCGCCGAGAGGTAAGGTGCTGGGGCCGGTGCTGGAAACGCTAAAGCTGGTGAGGGCGCAGCGAGGTGAGCTGGTGGTGATCTCGAATGACCGGCGTGCCCTGGCTCTCGCGCAGACCCCTCTACCCATCGCCAGCGAGGTGCCGGAGTGGCTTTCGCCGCTGGTAGCGGTTGTGTTGGGTCAGCTCTTTGCCTATCACCTCACCCTGGCCAAGGGCTACGATGTGGAGCAACCACGCGCGACTCACAAGGTCACCGAGACACGGTAGGAAGGCGGATATGCATCGTCGACACTTCGCTCCACTCTTGCTGTGCGTTTTTCTCTCTGGTTGCGCTCCAGGGGCAATGCCCGCCACAACAGCGCCGCCCCCGCCAGTGGCTATGGAACCTACTGCTGCGCCGCAGCCCACTCTGCCTGCCGCAGCCACCGCCACGCGCCCCGCGTTTGTGGTGACAGGCAATCTTTCTGTACCCCTTCCCGAGTCGACTCCGCCAGCACCGATTACCGGTGCCAAGTTCTACGGTTACCATGTGACTCCTCTGGGATTCATCGAGTACTACCATATGGATGCCTGGTGGGTGCCCACAGACAAACCACCCGCCGGCAGCAAGACCACGCTCAATGTGAGCCTGATCAAGAACGGCGAGTTGTGGCTCGGCGGAGACATCCACGCCGAGTGGTGGAAAGGCGACGAGCTGCAGACAGCGGACATGATCGTGATCTACCAGCGGGGCATCATCGACATCTACGCGGACGGCTACCAGCCGGGGGTGTTTGTGCCGGTCACGGCGACGATCGAATACCTCAACCGCGACTATACCGTTCACACTGGCTTTACGCCGCAGTGAGGCTGAAGAGATGACGAACGCTGAGCAGAACGGGCGCCCGCGCGTCGGCGTGGCCATTCTCATCTGGCGAGAGGGCAGACTGCTGCTCATCTGTCGGCGGGGGGCGCACGGTGCAGGGACCTGGGCCCCGCCCGGCGGGCATCTGGAATACGGCGAGGATCCGGTCGAGTGCGCACGCCGCGAGACCAGGGAAGAAGTGGGACTAGAGGTTGGTGAGGTGACCTTTCGCGCAGTGACGAACGACTTGTTCGAGGCAGAAGGCAGGCACTATATCACCCTGTGGATGACGGCGCGGACTGGCGCGGGCGAGCCAATGATAGCGGCTGAGGACGAGGTGGGTGAGTGGGGCTGGTTCGACCTCGAGCATCTGCCGCAGCCGCTGTTCCTGCCCTTGCACAATCTGCTGAGCGGAAACACCCTCAGCGGCGAAGGCGGTCTGCCGTGAGGTGCCGGGTCGGCTGCGGGGCCTGCTGTATTGCCCTGTCCATCTCGTCGCCCATCCCGGGCATGCCCGACGGCAAGCCGGCAGGGGTGCGCTGCGTTCAGCTCAGCCAGGACAACCGCTGCCTGATCCACGGTCGGCCGGAGCGCCCCGAGGTGTGCACTCGCCTGACGCCCAACCCCGAGATGTGCGGCGATTCGATGGAGCACGCCCTGGCTTACCTGAGCAGGCTGGAAGAGCAGACCAGGCCGCGGCAGGCTTCTGCATAAAGGGCCGCTGGCCGCGGCGAACAGGGCGCCCCCGTTTTCGGCGCTATACAGAATAGTGGGACGCACAGGGTTGCAACCCATAGCCTCGTGACATAACCGCGTTGGCGAGACAGCGGTGCCTTTCTGGCCCGGGTCGCCTCCGACGTCGTGCTCGGCAAGTCCCCCGTTAGCTCCCGGCGCCTGGCGAGTCTATAATGGCAGAGGCGTCGAACAATGGAGGCAGAGGTATGAACTGGCGAGTGATGCGCGGGCCCCTGATCTTGTTGTTGGCTCTCCTGGTGGCGCTCCCGTCGGCCCCAAGCGGTGCAGAGGGAGCGCTGGCCGAAGTAGAGCTGCTCGGCTCGAGCGCTTTTCTCTCTGCCGGGAGCATCTATGTCGTCGGTGAGGTGCGGAACACTGGCGCGGCACCGGTGACGCTGGTGCGAGCGGTGGCCACATTCCGCGATGCAGGCAACGCCGTGATCGGCAGCGCTTGCAGCTTTGCGCTGCACGACATCCTTGGGGCCGGGCAAGTCTCGCCGTTTCTCATCGAGCGAACCGAGCCCGCCGGCTACGCCTCCTATGAGCTGGCGCTGGACTGGGCGCCGAGCATCAGCGGGCCGATGCCGCAGTTGACCTTTGGCCCGGCGCGGCATTACGTGGACAGCTACGGGTTCCACACGTGGGTCGGCGAGGTGAGCAACACCACCGGTTTTGCGGTTGCCAGTCCCGAGATCGTGCTAACGCTCTACGACGCGGAGGGTGCGGTGCGCAACGTCGAGCACGAGGCGCTGTTCCACGATGTCCTGGCGCCAGGGCAGAAAGGGCCTTATCAGTTGGTGCTCTTCCAGGGCCCCACGGATTATGCCAGCCTCTCCTTCTCCTCGGACTGCCGCCTGTCGACCACTGCACCGCCCACGCTGCGCTCGTTGGGGGTCAAACAGAGTGTCGGCCCGGGTGGCGGCCCCCGGTTCACGGGACAAATACAGAATATCGGCAGCAGCCGTGTGTCGCGCGTGAGGGCCGTGGTGACGCTGTACGATGCGTCAGGGGCGGTGGTCAATGCCAGCTATGACTGGACCGACCCCATCAGCCTGGACCCCGGAGAAGCCTCCGGTGACGACCGCCTCACCAACGATCACGCCCACCGCCACGCCCACGACGATCGAAACGCTCACGCCGACGGTCACGGCAACAGCGACGATGGAGCGGTGCCGGGGCTACTTGCCGCTCATCGTTCGGCACGGAGAACGCTGAAAGCAACCGACCGGTACTGAGCATCATCTTGCCCGGGGAGGCAACGCAATGAAGAAGGCGGAACGAGCGAACCTGAGCCAGCTCATCGAGTCGATGGGTTTTGCCGACTGGGCCTGGATCGAGCCAAAGGACATTCAGGTGGCGCAGTGGGTGCGGCTCAAGTGCATGTTCGGCTGCCGTGAGTACGGGCGCAACGCCAGTTGCCCGCCGAACCTGCCATCGGTGGAGGAGTGTCGCCAGGCGATCGGCGAGTACCGGAGTGCGGCAATCCTGCACTTTCCCAAGAAACTGGCCAAGCCGGAGGACAGGCACGACTGGAGCAAAGAGGTCAACGCACGTCTGCTCGAACTGGAAAAGGCCGTGTTTCTGGCAGGCTACTACAAGGCTTTTTTGCTGGCAATGGATTCCTGCGCCCTGTGCGGCACCTGCGCCGGCGAGCGAACCGCGTGCAAGAACCCGCGCGCTGCCAGACCCTCGCCAGAGGCAATGGGGGTGGACGTTTTCGCTACAGCCCGGGCTGCGGGGTTTCCCATCGAGGTCCTGCGCGACACAAAACAGGAAATGAACCGCTATGCGCTTCTGCTCATCGAGTGACCAGTGCTGAGGGCCGGGGCGTGAGACAGCGGGGACCTTCGAAGGTCAGTGCCTGGCTGTTTGTCGGCTGGGCCTGCCTAGTGCTGTGCCTGACGGTGGGCGGCCCCCGCGCCAATGCCGATGCGCCGTGGAAAGCGCACCTGCCCTGCATCGTGCGGCGGGTCGACGTGCAGCGGTTTGTCCCGCTGGCCACGGTGACCCCGACCCGAACAGTTCGGCCGACAACATCGGCGACGGCAACACGGACAGCTACGGCCACGGCGGGGGCCACCGCGTCAGTCACGCCAACGGCCACGAACAGCCCCACGCCGACGGCCACGGCTAGTGCTACACCCGGCAACACCCCGACCACCAGTCCTACCCTGTCAGTCACACCAACAGCCAGCCCGACGCACACGCCGAGTCCTACCCTGTCAGTCACACCGACTGCCAGCGCGACGAACACGCCGAGTTCGACCCTGTCAGTCACACCAAGCGCCAGCCCGACGCACACGCCGACGAACACACCCAGCCCGACGTTGTCGGCCACGCCAACTGCCAGCCCGACCCGTACCTCGACGAACACGCCGAGCCCGACGCTCTCGGCAACACCAACTGCCAGCCACACTCCCACACCGACGAGTACGCCGAGTCCGACGCTGTCGGCGACAGCCACGGCCAGTGCAACGCCTACCAGGACCGTAACGGAGACTCCTAGCCCCACCGCGACCAGCAGCCCCAGCCGAACGCCGACGTCTACCTCGAGCGCAACGGCAACTGTGACGCCGACCGCCAGCCGCACTTTTACGCCGACCAGCACTGCCAGCCACACACCGACTGCCACGAGTACAGCCAGCCTCACTCCGAGCCGCAGCGCTACGCCGACCCATACAGCGACGAGCTCTCCCAGTGCCACGGGCACGCCCACGCGCACAGTCACGCCCAGTCACACTGCCACCAGGAGTCCTACCCCGAGTGCGACGCCGACCGTGCCGACAACGGGAGTAGTCGTTCGCAGCTCGAGCCTGTACCGCGAGAACGGATATATGCACCTCGTCGGCGAGGTGCGCAACGATTCGCCGGACAACGTCGAGCTGGTGCTGGTGTCGGCTACCTACCTGGATGGACTGGGCGGGGTGCTGGGCACCGGTGCTACCTACACCGAGCACACCATTCTGGCCCCGGGGCAGCGCTCGCCCTTTGACGTGATGGATCTCGACCAGCCCGCTATGGCGGACTGGCGTCTGGTGGTGACTTGCACGGTCATTCCGGACGACCCCGTGCAGCAACTCACCCTCCGCGGGATGACGAGCTGGGTCGACGATGATGGCTGGCACTATTATGTGGGTGAGGTGACCAACAGCAGCATCGCCAACGTGCGCTGGGTAAGGGCCGTGCTGACGTTCTACGACCGCAGCAGCACCGTGGTGAACGTAGCCAGCACAGCGGTGCTGGCCGACGTTCTGCTGCCGGGTCAGAGCGCGCCGTTCCGGGCCATCGTGGGTGCCGGGCCGGTGGAGGGCACGCTCTTGATGGTGTCCACCGATGCCCAGCGCACGTCCGAGTCCCCGGTGATTCTCGTGGCGGCTGATCCGGAGCAGGAGGTCGATGGCAACGGCTGGCAGCACATCCGGGGCAGGGTGGTCAACCCCGGCAAGACCACGGTGAGCGTGGTGCAGGCCGTGGTGACGCTCCTGGATCCCGCGGAGAACGTGATTAACTGCGACAGCGCCTTTACCGTGCCGTCGACTCTCGGGGCAGAGGAGAGCGCTCCGTTCGACGTGGTCTTTCGGGACCACTGGGGAGGCTGGGTGTTGTACCGCGTGACGCCGTTCGGTCAGGACCTGGGAATGAGGCGGGCGGGGCGAGGGGCGCTGCCCTAGCGCCCGCACCGGCCGCATTGGAGATCACAGCATGGGATTCATCGGCGAGGCCATACAGGTCGAGTTCGTAGACAAGCCGTTCCTGGAAAAGGATCCGCCCTGTCCCAGCAGCGTTACCTGGCGGGGCAAAACGTACGCAGTGGCCGAGATGCTCCGAGAAGCGCATGACTATGGGCGACGCGGCAAGGTGGCCGACAACATGAGGCCAGCCCATCTGCGCGCAGCCTTGCGGAGAGGGTCGTGGGGCGTCGGGCGGAGCAGCTTTCGCGTTCGTACCACGGAGGGCGAGGTGTTTGACCTGTACTATGACCGCGCTCCCAGCGCAGGAGGACGAAAGGGCGGCTGGTTCCTGTATCGGCAGGTCAGCGATGAAACGTAGACGTCGGGCGGCGGGCTGCCAGCGTCTACAGGTCTCCCTCCGCCGCAGGAGTGCTACGGCGGCCGTAGAGCACACGTTCGGTGAAGAATCCCCCGGCGTTAGCCACTTGACTGAGCAATAGCAGCCCGGCCACCTTCGCTGCCACCGGCACGGGATATCCCTCCCCGAAGGGTTTCGCAAGCAGCCGCGCATAGAAGCGAAGCGGCTCCACACGGACCGGTTCCCGCTCACGTTCCGCCCTGGCCAGTCGGTAGCGCCACGCACCCTGGCCGTAGGTCCAATGCTGCTTGCAGAAGCCGCGCAGGGTCATGGCGTGTTCGTGGTACACCACTGCTTCGGGTACGTAGCTTAGCTTCCACCCCCGCTGCAGCCAACGGTCGCACAGCTCGCGATCTTCGGCCGCGGCCCTCAGGAACCTCGTGTCGAATCCGCCGATTTCGGTGAACTTGTCGCGAGGGACAGCGAGGTTGTTGGTCGTCAGGAAGCGGGCGTCTTCCCGATGCGGATTGTAGTACGAGTAGAGGAAGGAAATCAGCAATTGGCTGGCGGTGGAGTAGCGGTCCGAGGGAAGACCATTGATGGTGCGTCCACCCACAGCGCGTTCCGGGAATTGCGTCAGACTCAGAGCCAGCAAACGGAGCCAATCGCTGGACGGTCGGCAATCATCGTCGGTGAAGGCGACAAAGCGGCTCTGCGCAGCGGCCGCGCCGCGATTGCGGGCGGCTGCCGGGCCGGCGCCTTGCTGGACGAACAGCCGGAGTGGCAGGCGGGTCAGGAACGGCCGGATGGCTGCGTCGATGGACGGCTCGCTACCATCGTCTACTACGATGATGCTCAGCAAGTCGCGCGGATAGTCCAGTTGCGCGAGGCTCGAGAGGCAGCGCGCAAGCTGAAGGGGGCGGTCGCGGCTAGGGATGACGACGGTGAATGTGGGTAACGACTGGGACATCACAAGCCTGGCTGCCCTTGCTGGTGAAGGCCCGGCAGTGGGCCAATCTGGGCCATCACAGGTCCCCTCAGGGCAACGGCGCGCACGCTGCAGGCCTCGGCGGGGCGGTCGGCGAAGGGGCAGTTGGGACAGATGTCGAGGGTCTCGGGCGTATCACGAACGATGCGTCGGACGCGGGCAGAGTCCCGGCCAAACCAGACATCGGCGAAGGATCTCTGGGGTGTGATTACGCCAAAGGGCAGCCGGGCCTGACTGTCCTGATCGCAGGGCACGAGTGTGCCGTCGCTGTACAGGGCCGGGAACCAGAAGGGCTGCTGGCAGACATAGTCATGACGGCGGATGCGCTGACCCGCCTCGTACTCGTAGGCATTCCAGTCGCTGGCCACTGGCACAAATTGCGGATACGCCGCGTCGGTCGAGTCGGTGGTTGACAGAGTACGGATGGTAAGCAGGTCAAACTCGGCATCTCTGGCGAACCGCTCGATGTCGGGGAGCTCGTGTTCGTTGTGGCGCATGACGATGTAGCGCATGTGCAGAATCGGGAAGGTGAGATTACGCTCGCGTTTGGCCGCGGCGATACGCTTCACTCCCTCGAGCGCGGGCTGGAGCCGCGCGCCTCGCCGGTAGACCTGATTGGTCTCATCGGTCAGACCATCGATGCAGACGATGAGATAGGTGGGAGGATAGTCCACCAGAGCCTGCTGCACATCCGGGCGATCCAGGCGCTGGCCGTTGGTGGACAACAGCGTGGCTACCGGTTGAGTCGAGGCGATGCGGAGGATGTCGCGTAGCTGCGGATGCAGTAGAGGCTCGCCCCAGCCCCACAGAGAAGCCGTCAACAGGTAGGGTCCAATCTCGTTCCACACGCGCTCAAAGAGGCCCAGGTCCATGTCCAGAGGCGGACGAGCCAGGGCACCGGAGCCAGTCGGACAAACCGGGCAGTGCAGGTTGCAGTAGTTGGTCAGCTCGAGCTGTATGTGCAGGGGCCAGTTGGCAGGCCTCAGGTGGCGATGGACGAGGTGCTGACCGGACAGAGTCAGGTTGATGCGCTTGTGTGTAGACATGCCGCGAACCTGCACTGGCATCAAGTCATAGGTGAAATCGTAGCTTCCCCGCAGGAGTACACGGTAGAACGTCCAGGGCGAGCGCAACAGGCTGCGTATACGCTCGTGGACTTTCAAGGGCGATGCTCCGGCCGATTTTGCCGCTGGCGATGGAATTCATAACGGGCGGCTGCGGTGGCACTGCTACCAGGGCCAAAGGCGTAGCCGAAGAATTCGCCAACGGCGCCGGCGTAAAGAATGAGGATCACGGCCGGCCAGGCGGCCGCAGGGACGCCGCGCCGCTGAGCCGGGTTGGCCCGGAGCTGACGCAGCAGGCGCACCATACGGACAGCCGGGATGAGCGGCGAGCCAACGGCGTATACCAGGCGACGCAAGGGCGACCATCGTGTCGAGCGAGCAGTGGCCAGCGAGCGACCATTGTGAAGGGCCTCGCCGAGTGCCCCTCTGAGGTGGGTGAATCCAAGGTGGGCTATGCGGGCATCACCGGCCAGCCAAAGCGTTTCCCCTCGGGCACGGAGCTGCCAGTGCAGGTTGGTCTCGGCAGCAAGCATCGCCTCCAGGTCGTCACCACAGGCCAGAAGCACCGAGCGCTTGTAGGACACGTTGTGCCAGCACAGCCCGTCGCGCGGGCCGGAGCGAGAAGGGTCCATCCAGGGACCGTAGGACACGAGGTGATCAGCCCAACCCACCACGCTGTCCGGGACGGCGTTTCGGGCGGCTGGGGCCACCGCTGCGCACGGCATGCGGTGGGCCTGGATGAGGGCCTGTGCCCAGTCCGGATCGGGAAAGGCGTGCTCTTCGACAAAGGCCACGATGTCGGCGGTGGCGGCCAGGGCTCCATACGTATTGCCGATGGCTACCGATGGGATGGCGCCGCCAGGAACGACCCTGACTGCCCAGAACCCGTCCAGCTCGGCGACTGACCGGTCGATTACGTGTTCTGCCGGGGCAACGATCAGCAACTCGATCTGATCGCGTACCGTCTGGGAGTGAAGGCACGCCGCGGTACGTTGAATGGTGGACCAGTCATCCGGCGTGACCAGCACGACCGAAATGGCCGGGGACAGTGCTGTTGCGGCGTTCGCAGGCGCTTCTGAAGGCATGGGTCGATTGTACACCAAAGCCCCGAAGGCGGGAAATGCCTCCGGGGCTCTTGCGTTATGGCCAAGGCGGGATGACTACCATCCCCAGAGCTGGCACCTCGAGATACGGATATAGTCCACGTACAGGTTGGTCCAGGCGCCCCAGAAGGGCTGAATGGTCGGGTTGCCGATATAGATACTGGACGGACGCACGGACGAGATGGTGCTGCCAACGAGCACGTCGTCCACGTACATTGTGTACAGATTGCCGTGCTCCAGGGTGATGCGCAGAGTATGCCAGGTAGTGTCACCCGGAATACCGGTCCAGACCACCTTGTTGCGGAACATCTTGATGTCAAAGCGGAAGATGCCGCCGGCGGGGTCCACGACGTGGTGAATGTTGAGCATATCCTCGATTCCGGCAGGCAGGTCGGTTGAGGCCGGCACGCGGGTACCGTCAAAGGCCCACGAGTTGAGGGCGATGGTGGTGCCGTAGGCACTCAGGTCGGTGTAGCGGAAGCGGGCTTCGAGGGCAAAGTCATCTCCGGCACCCTCGAACAGGTCGTTGCGCCAGACCATCGGGAAGCGGTCATAGTTGCCCACTACCCACTGGTGGATCACGCTGCTGCTGACCTCCTGCTGACCGCCAGCCAGGCTGACCGTCCACCCCGGGAGTGCGGGGTCGAGGAACTCCTCGTCAAAGGTATAGCCCCAGGTCAGGCAGCGCTCGCTGCGGTGCCGCATTAGCAGCGGGACATAGAGGTCCTGCGGCGTTGGCGTGGCCGTCGCGGTAGGCGTTCTGGTGGCGGTGCTGGTCGGGGTCGCCGTAGCAGTAGCCGTGGACGTGGGAGTGTGGGTGCTCGTAGGCGTGTAGGTGGCGGTGTTGGTGGGCGTATGAGTGGGCGTATTGGTCCGGGTTGGCGTCGCTGTCGGCGTCGACGTTTGGGTCGGCGTTGCCGTTGGCGTATAGGTAAAGGTCGGTGTGGCGGTTGGAGTAGGGGTCAAGGTGCTGGTCGGCGTCGCAGTAGGTGTCGGCGTCGAGGTCAGAGTAGGCGTCGGCGTCGCCGTCGGCGTGGCAGTGTTCGTTGGCGTCGGCGTGACGGTGGGCGTGTTGGTGCTGGTTGGAGTAGCCGTTGGCGTCGGCGTCGGCGGCGGGACGTACAGGATCACCAGCTTGGGTCGGTGCTCCAGCGAGCCATCAAAGTTCACATCGTCGGCCGAGTCGAACCAGATGGTCTGTGTGTCAGTGATCGACTGGTGCAAAGCATGTAACGAGACGCCATAGTTGGGCTGAGAGCCGTTGTACCAGGAGCGCACCAGGTCAGTCACCGGGAATTCGTACCAATGGTACACGGTCTCGACCGGCACGACAGCCAGGGGCACCTGCGAGCGGTCGGCGATGCCGTTGCAGCCGCCGATGGTCCACGGGCTGATACCCTCCCACCACCACCAGGTGGCCTGGGTGCTCACCCAGGGGCGCTTCACATAGAACATCGACACGTCAATGTGAAAATCCGGCTCGCCACTAAAACGTTCGGCAAAAAGGTGAATGCCGGCGCAGATGATCTTGGAGCCGGGCGGAATGGGCGACAGGTCGAACTTGAGCAGGGCCGAATCCTTGGCCTTGTAGCCGAGGTGCAGGTACCAGGTGGAGGAAAAGTTGAGCTCGGGAAAATCGGCGCGCAGCGTGGTATCTTCGGTGCCATAGTAGCCGTCAAAGCCCTGCTGCAAGACCATCAGTGCGGCGCCAGGCTCCGGCGTGCCGTCGCAGGGCAGGGGCTGAGGGGTGAGCGTCGGCCAGGGGCCGAGATACTCTTTGGTGGCCCGGGGAGCAGATGGATCAAGCGAATCGGGCGTGGCCGGGGCGGACTGCGGCCTCGGGAGCTGCTGCTGGGGAAGGGCCATGGCGTCGAAACCAGGCGAGGCAGCCAGATAGAGAGCAATCAGGAGGCCAAGCAATATCAACAGACGGGCTGGATAGCGGACCATAGCCCCTCCTTCGAGAACAGAATCCTCTTCTACTTCTGTTGACGACTGGCAGGGAAATCAGATACTGCGATTGGACCTGTTCGGCTAGTGTATCACAACAACGGACAAAGCGCAAGCGCCACAATGCGAGAGTGTTGAAAAACGACCTGGCGTTTTGTGTGCAGGCGGTGAATCCGGTACACTGGGTATGGTGCCACGGCGC
>MWCV01000029.1 GCA_002070215.1 Chloroflexi bacterium ADurb.Bin180
CGCCGATGTATCTGATCCATTGATCCCTCCCATAAGAACTGGAGGAATCTACCACAAATCGTGGGCGGCAAGGCCCCGGCGGCAGTTCACTTTTCAATCCAAAATGGTTCACTTTTGAACTGTAAACAGTTCACTTTTCAACTTTGGATGACATCGCGTACAGCTGCGCTTGACAAATCCTCGACACCGTGCTAATATGGTGGCTGTAAGTATATACATTCGCCCCATGGATCGATCGGTCCGCTGCTTCGCTGGTTGTTGACATCGGGTGCGGGATTTGATACCGCCCGCGGTAGTTGACACGTAGCAACCTGGAGGCCTGTCCTCAGGCCTTGGTGTAGCATTTGACAACTCGCGCGCTGTGAAAGGACTTCACAGCCTCCGATCTCTCTTGTCCCCCAGGGATTTGGGAGACGATAGGGTGTGGGGAGCAATCCCTGCGCCTGCCGCGCTTGCAAAGGAGGCATCGCCGGTGGTCTGAGGACCGCCAGTCGGTGGCTCCTCTTTTTTCCCCTCCGACGACCGCGATGCGCACTAGTAATGTACCGAAAGGGGGTGGTTTACCAGCAAGCGAGGCTCAGGTAACACCGGTTCGTCTCACTTTTCTGCTTTCGAGCTGGCTCGAGACAGGGAAGGATCTCAAGAGGAGAAGAGAGGATGTCTGATCGAATAACCGAGAAGCTACAGCGGTTGCAGGAGCAGATGCTCGCGGGCACAGTCTCGCGGCGCGATTTCCTGCGCTACGCCACGATGATGGGCGTGACCGTGGGAGCCGCAGAGGCTCTGGCTTCCTGCGCCCCCAAGCCTGCGCCTACGGCAGTGCCTCCAACCAAAGTTCCGCCCACCGCAGCTCCGCCAACAGCCGTTGCACCGACTGCTGTGGCGCCGACTGCCCCGCCCCCGGCTGCGGAGAAAAAGCCGCTGGCCGGCCACATGATTCGTTACAATCCCCAGTTGTGCACTGGCTGCTCGGTCTGTGCGTTTGCCTGTGCCGACAAGTGGATGACCAAGTACTTCCCCGAAGAGGCCAAGGATACCATCAATCTCGAGTTCTCCCGCATCCGCCCTATGCGCTTTCAGTGGGTGGATATCCTCCAGAATTGCCAGTACTGCACATTGATGGAGTGGGCCGAGGGCTCGAACAAGGCGCCGTGCCAGCAGGTTTGCCCTCAGGAAGCCATCCAGGTCGTTCCCGAGGGTCAGGGTGAACCGACCTTTACCGGCTATGGCTACATGACGGTGGACCGCGATCTGTGCACCGGTCTTGACCTGTGCGGGCGCTGCCTCGAGATCTGCGAGGACCAGTTCGGCAGTGGTATCTCGTTTGACCCGATTGAGAAAAAGGCCCAGATCTGCTCGCGTTGCGGCGGTCTGCCGGCCTGTGTGGATGCCTGCCCCGAGCCAGGTGCCCTCATGTTTGCCCCGCTGCAGACCAATGGTCGCTACTGGGCGAATACCCCCTCGGCGATGGCAGAGATGCTGTTCATGAAGATCTACCAGAAGAGGAGGACGGTGTGATGGCGGAGTTGAAGGGTTACTGGCACAAGATCCTGCGGATCGACCTGTCAAAAGGTACGATCGATACGGTTGTTCCGCCAGAGGACGTCCTGCGCAAGTACATCGGCGGCTTGACCCTGGGCACGTACTATCTGCTCAAGGAAGGGATCATCGACCCCAAGATCAAACCGTTCGATCCTGAGAACCTGTGGCAGTTGCTGCTGGGCCCGATGAATGGCTACGGCCCGAACGCGCGGTCCTGCATCGTCACCAAGAGCCCCTACAACTTTTTCGGTTCGGCAACTTCAGGCGGCCAGGCTGCGGCCAATCTCAAGTTCGCCGGCTGGGATGGCATCCAGATTGTTGGCAAGGCCAGCAAGCCGGTGTACATCGAGATCATCGATGACAATGTCGCGATCAAGGACGCCTCACACGTGTGGGGCAAGGACGCTGAAGAGTCGGAGATGGAGCTGGTGCGCGGCGTGCTCGCGCCCATCGAAAAGCGCGGCCCGCTGGTGAGCGAAGCGGACATGACGCCTGAATGGGCCGCCATGCGACCGCCCAAGGGCAAGGGCATCGGCCAAAAGCGGCTGGCTTCGGCATGGGTAATCGGCACTGGTGGCGAGAATCGCGTCTGGTATTCTAACGTGATTACCGAAGGCGCGCGGGCTCACGGCCGACATGGCACAGGAGCCATTCTCGGCTCCAAGAACTGCAAAGGCATCGTGGTCCGCGGCACCAAAGGGCAGAAGCTCGCCGATAAGGCTACCTTCCAGAAGCTGCTCAAAGAAATCCAAGATGGCATGATGACCAACTATGGCAACCGCTCCTTCGGCACTGCCCGTATCGGCAACCGCACGGCCAACATCGAAGACGCGTTTCCGATTCGGAACTGGCAGTGGGGCTGCTGGTCAGACCCGACCAACGTCAAAGCGCTGGATGGTCCGTTCATGGATTCCGTGTCGTTCGTCAAGCAGATTGCTTGCCCCGGCTGCGTGATGCACTGCATGTACCTGTCGGAAGTGACGAGCAAGGACCCGCTGATGAACGGCACCATCACGGACATGCCGGACTGGGAAGCCATGGGCCAGGTTGGCGGTATGCTCGGCTACCTGGAACTCGAAGGCAGGACCCCGGAGGATCCTCATGGCGGCGATCACTGGGACATGGCCGAGGCGCTGGCCAAGACGCAGTTTAGCACCTTCCTGCACGACAACTATGGCCTCGACTATATCGAAGGTGGCTGCAACCTGGCCCTCGTGGCCGAGTTGTACCAGCGCGGTTACATCACCGCGGCCGACCTGGATGGCATTGCACCCAAGTGGGGCGATGTGCATGCTTTTGATGCCCTGCTGAAAAAGATCGTGCGCCGCGAAGGCATCGGCGACATAATGGCCAACGGCACCTGGGAAACGGCCCGGTATTTTGCCGAAAAGACCGGCAAGCCGGAGATCATGAGGTACTCGCAGACCACGCACCGCTACGGCCAACCGGCTCACGGCGTTCGCGGCATCGACAAAGATGCACTGGAGTACGTGTCGGTAGAGCGCCCGAACGTGCACACGGACGGCGGCGGCGCTGGCTTCCTCAAGGGCGACTATGCGGCGGCAGCGGCCGACCAGAACGCCAAGTCGGTCGTGGACTCGCTGGTGTACTGCTCCTTTGCCCGCGGTCACTGGACTGGCAAGACGGCGGCGATCCTCAACGCGGCTACCGGCTGGGACATGAAGGAAGAGGAGCTGGGCCCCGTTGGCGCGCGGTTCTATGCCATGGCCCGCACGTTCAACCTCTACACTCAGGGCATCAAGGATCCCAGGAAGGAATGGGACAATCTGATGACCGACCGCTGGTTCGAGGATCCTCTGCCGAACGGCCCCGCCAAGGGCGGTATTGCCTACGGTGGAGACAAGAACAAGCTCTTGAACCAGGCCCTGCCTGCGTACTGGAAGGCCCGCGGCTGGACCGAGGACAAGGGCGTGCCTACCGCCGATACGCTCAAGGCGCTGGGCATCGATGACTTCTGCGAACAGTACTCTGGAGCGTTGCGCTAGCCGGTTCGCTATGGGCGGGGAGGCGCGAGCTCTCCCCGCAGCTACGGCAGAGCGCTGAGGCCCGAAGCAGCATCAAGGCCCCAACCTGATGTTCCTGATCGGGTTGGGGCCTTTGGTTTGGCGTTGATGTCAGTTTGCAGGATGGTTAAGGTACGGTAGAATCGAAAGGAATGGCCTGGGCCTCGACGGCACGTCGTCGGCAAAGGATGTGAAGGGAGGACTGGCGCCGGTGAGCTACGAAGACCTCTTTGGACGGAACCTTGGCATCTACAGTGTCGAGGAGCAGGAACGCATCAGGAACTCAAAGATGGCGATCATCGGCTGTGGCGGCATCGGGGGCGTGATTGCTCTGGTCCTGGCGCGGAGTGGGGTGGAGCATTTTGCTCTGGTGGAGAAGGACTGCTACGAGAGGTCCAATATGAACCGGCAGATAGTGTGCTTCTACGACACTATCGGGCGCAACAAGGCCGAGTGCGTACGGGATGAGATCCTGCGCATCAACCCACAGGCTGACGTCAAGGTGGATTGCCGGGCCCTCACGGAACACGATATCCCGCACCTGGCGGAGATGGGCGACGTGATTCTTCCAGTGATGGATGAGTGGCCGCTCAGCCTGACCTGCCTGGAACAAGTGCGCCAGGTCAAGCCGACGGTGATGGCTTACCCTGTGGGCGCCTTGGGCCGCGTGTCAGTCTTTACGGCCCAGAGCCCGACAGTGGCCGATTGTCTGGTGATGCCGGCTGGGTTTGGCTATCAGCAGCTGGAGGACTATACACATCGTCCCGAGGCTCGCCGGCTGCTGATGTACTATCAGACCGAAGGCGGATGGCGCGAGGATTGGTTTAATGAATGGACCGAAGGCAGAAAGCCCCACGCTCAAATCGCGCCTATTGTGTGGATTACCTCTTGTCTTGCGGCAATGGAGGCGCTCAAGTTGGTGTCCGGCCGCTGGAAACCGGTTATCGCGCCCTACTACTGGCACATAACGCCAGAGAGCGCCAGCGTGCGCCGGTTCGGGCTGAGACGGAAGCTTGCCTCGCGGCTGTCGCGTCACGAGTGGATGCTGAAGAGACTGTCAACATTGTCGCGCAACAAGACCCTGGTGCGCTGGTTCACCCGACTGATTGACTGAGCGGAGGAAAGCGGAGTGAAAGGCAAGCTGGTCTTACCCAACATTCTGGGGCTGGCCGCCGCGGGGATGATGGTTCTTGGCTATCGAGCACCATGGTGGATACTCCGCATGGAAGGATTGAAGGATGAGAGCTATGTCTTTCCCAACATCATTCGCGGGCCGGTGACAGAGGCGATTGGCTACAGACGCACGCCCCAGATGCAGTACATGGTGGCGGCGCTGTTCATCTGCATGGGGCTGTGTGTGCTGGGGAGCTTTCTTCCTCGGCGGAAAGCCCGTGTGGCCCTGGTCCTGTCGAGTATCCTCGGATCGCTGGTGCTGTGGCGTTTCTGGGTGAGGATCGCTGATCTGGCCTCGCGCTTTGAGATGCCGGTTGAGGGCCAGGGTGTGCTGCGCTATTCTGGGTTTGACGTGATGCGTGTCTGGTCGCGGGTGGGTGACGGGTTGTATCTCATGCTGGGGGGTTGCGGCCTGGCCCTCTTCGCGGCCCTCTTCCATCGCTGGCTGAGGCGGCCGGCCTGATCTCTCTCTGGTGCTTGAACCCAATCTCTTTCCAGGAGTTATACCCACATTTTGCCCAAGCTGACCAATGAGCTCACCTCCCTCCAGCGCCTGCTGCGCGAGGGCACACTATCGCGGCGCGACTTTGTGCGTCGGCTGCTCATTCTTGGCGTTTCCGCCGGATCAGCGGAGCTGCTGGCGTCCTGTGCGCCCGCGCAGCAAGCGCCCGTTTCTCCTGCGACGCCAACGCACCCGCCGCTGCATTCGTCTTACGGTCCCACGCCGACTGACACGCCGTTGTCGGCGGGAGGCAATCTGGCGCTGGGCGCCACCCCTCCGGCGTACCCAACCTATACACCGGCACCGGAGAGCGCCTACCCTTCTCCCACCGCGACGCCGGTGATGTGGGAAGCGGGCCTGTGGATGTGTCCGCTGTGCAAGGGGAGGTTTGGGGCCGAGGGTGAGCTGGTCGAGCACCTGCTGAGTGCTCATGTGAGCAAGGTGCCCGGGGTGCGGGTGGTCGAAGAGCCGACATACCGGCGCTATCTGAATGAAGAGATAGCGCGGTTTGACCAGAGGAACATCATTTTTGCGCGGATGATGTGGGACCGGGAGTACATTGCCAGGGCAGGGAGCCAGGCGCAGCGGCAGTGGCGTGAGAGTGGAGAGGAGCTGGCGCAAGGGCGGGCGGTGCGGACAGGTGCGATTTGGGTAGATGACAGTGTGGGGAGTCTGGCGCCACAGTACGGCGGGTTTTCTGGCCATGTGCGAGGGTTTGGGGGATTGTACGATTGGGATGATGCGGTAGCGCCTCAGAAGTCACCCATAGGGACGCCAGAGGAGATGACGGTACGGGTGAAGGAAGCGGCGCGGTATTACGGGGCGGATCTGGTGGGGGTGACGGAGATCAACCCGTTGTGGGTGTACTCGCACTATTATGATCGGGAGACGGGGGCGTACGGGGAGAACGAGACAGGGTACAAGTACGCGATCATGATTGGGATTGAGATGGACTTTGGCGGGATCAGGCAGTCACCGGGATGGGGGGCGAGTGCGGCGACGGCGCTGGCGTACTCGGAGATGGGCGAGGTAGTGGCGAAGCTGGCCAAGTACATCAGGACGCTGGGGTACGAGGCAGTGCCATCGGGGAACGACACGACGCAGAACATACCGTTGGCGATAGATGCTGGGTTGGGGGAGCTGGGGCGGCTGGGGCTATTGCTGACTCCGGAGTACGGGGCGCGGCAGAGGTTATGCAAGGTACTGACGAATCTGCCACTGGTGGCAGACAAGCCGATAGAGTTTGGGATGCAGCGGTTCTGCGAGACGTGTATGGCGTGTGCGCATGCGTGTCCGGCGAAGGCGATACCGAAGGGGGAGCGGAGTCTGGAGCGGACGTCGATATCGAACCGACCGGGGATCAAGCGGTGGCACGTGAATGTAGAGAACTGTTATCTATTCTGGAGGCAGAACGGCGGGGTGGACTGCTCGAACTGTGTAGCGGCGTGTCCGTGGAGCCAGCAGAACCGTCCCTGGCTGTGATGCCCCAGGCCGTCTGGCAAGCGCGACAGCGGCACTTGACAAGTGCCGCGCAAGTTCCTATACTCTGGATAGCGATACGATAGAGCGTCTCTAAGAGAGACGAGTCGTGGCGGTAGCGGCCTCCGATCCCTTGATTCCCCCGGGGAACCAAGGGACGATAAGGTGCGGAGAGCAATCTCTACGCCCGCCGTGTTTGCAAAGGAGGCAGTTCTCCCTCGTGCCAATATGAGGGGAGCTGTTCTCCTTTTTGTTTTCTGGCACTTTGGCCGAGGGCCTTGATCCTGACTGAAGGGAGGTGGGAAACAGAAACTGTCGGCGGAGTCCCATTCTCGGTAACCCGAGAGTCCACTCGTTTTGATAGCTCGAGACCGGAGAGGAATTCGAGAGGAGAAGAGAGGATGTCACAACTTCACGAAAGGCTGTCCGAACTGCAGGAAAAGCTTCGCCTGGGGCAGATCACCAGACGCGATTTCCTGCGCTATGCGACCTTGCTTGGCGTTTCGGTTGGTGCGGCAGAGGCTCTGGCGGCTTGCGCCCCCAAGCCCGGGCCCACGGCCGTTCCGCCGACGAAGGTTCCCCCGACCAAGGTGCCGCCAACAGCAGTAGCTCCTAGCGAGCCGGCACCGACTGCCCCGCCGCCAGTGGCGGAGAAGCAGGCACTGCCGGGCCATACCCTGCTGGTCGACCCGACCAAGTGCACCGGCTGCTTGAACTGCGCCGTTGCCTGCTCTGAAAAGTGGCTGGCGGAGTATTTCCCCAACGAGGCCAAGCACCTGATGAGCCTGGAGTTCTCCCGCATTCGTCCGATGCGGTTCCAGCTGGTGGATGTGGTCAACGTATGCTACGACTGCCGTCTCTACCAGTGGGCGGAGGGCAGCTCAAAGGCGCCGTGCGAGCAGGTCTGTCCGCAGGCCGCTCTGACGGTGGTGCCGGTTGGCGAGGGCAAGCCCGGATTCACAGGCAACGGCTACCTGAATGTGGACCGCGACCTGTGCACGGGCCTCGACCTGTGCGGACGCTGCCTCGAGATCTGCGAGGATCAGTTTGGCAGCGGCATTTCCTTTGACCCGATTGAGAAGAAGGCGCAGATCTGCTCTCGCTGCGGCGGTCTGCCTGCCTGTGTGGAGGCCTGCCCCGAGCCGCTCGCCCTGCAGTTCTATCCGTTGATGACGAACGGCCGCATGTTTGCGCAGACCCCCGCTGACCTGGCCGAAAGCCTGTATAACAAGATCTACGACAAGTTTGGGAGGGTATAAATGGCCGAGATGTTTGGATACGCTGGCAAGATTGCCCGGGTGGACCTCACCGCTGGCACCGTCACGGTCATTGAGCCCCCGGTCGACGTTCTGAAGAAATTCCTGGGCGGAGCAGCGCTCGGAATGTACTACATGGTCAAGGAAGGGCTGTCGGACCCCGCCATCGGCGCTTTCCACGAGAAGAACATGATCCAGTTCTTGCTGGGACCCACCAATGGCTTTGGCCCCAACGCCCGGTCGACGATTGTTACCAAGTCGGCCTACAATTTTAACTGCATCACCACCTCCGGCGGTCGCGCGGCGGCGGAGCTCAGATTTGCTGGCTGGGACGGCATCCAGGTTGTTGGCAAGGCCAAGACCCCGGTCTACCTCGAGGTCATCGACGACAAGATTACCATCAAGGACGCGACTCACCTGTGGGGCAAGGACAGCGAAGAGACCGAGAAGGAACTGCTAGCCTCGATTCAGGCCCCGCTGGAAAAGCGCGAGACGATCGTGACTGCTGGCGACATGACCCCGGAATGGGCAGCAGTGCGCCCGCCGGGAGGAAAAGGCATCGGCGCCAAGAGGCTCGGCGCGGCCTGGGTTATCGGCCGAGGCGGCGAGAACCGCGTCTGGTATGCCTGCGTTACCACAGAAGCCGCTCGAGCCCACGGACGTTACGGTGCGGGTGCCATCATGGGTGACAAAAAGCTGAAGGGCATTGTCATTCGCGGCACCAAGGGCCAGAAGATCTATGACAAGGCCAAGTTCCTGAAGATCCTCTACGACATCCAGGCTTCGGAGGCCAAGGACGCGTTCTGGAGACTGTATGGCACCGCTGGCATCGGCCAGTCCGAGTCCAACGTCCAGAGCGGCTATCCGATCCGTAACTGGCAGTGGTGCTCCTGGAACGATCCGGATGTGGTCAAGTCGCAGGATGGCCCGTTTATGGACAACACCAGCTTCAAGAAGCCGCTGTCGTGCCCAAACTGCAACTTGCACTGCATGTTCAGCAGCGAAATCACGAGCAGCGACCCAATGATGAACGGTGTCTTGTCCGACATGCCTGACTGGGAAGCCATGGGCATGGTCGGCGGCAACCTGGGCTACATGGAGAAGGCGGGCAAGACGCCTGAGGATCCACAGCAGCTTACCCAGGCTGAGCGGCGTGAAGTGCTGGCCAAGATTCAGTACACCACCTTCCTCCACGACAACTACAGTCTGGACTATATCGAGGGCGGCAACAACCTCGCCCTGGTCCAGGAGCTGTACCAGCGCAAGCTGATCACCGAAGCGGACCTGGATGGCATCAAGCCCGTGTGGGGCGATGTACACGCCATCGACGCCCTGGTGAAAAAGATCATCCTGCGTGAGGGAGTTGGCGACCATCTGGCCAACGGCACCCTGGAGACGGCCAAGTACTTTGCTCAGAAGAAGAACAACCCCGAGATACTCAAGTACGCCTGCACTACCCACGGTTACGGGCAGCCGGCGCACGGCGTACGCAGCCATGCCGACCAGAACGACCTCGAGTACGTCACCGTCAACCGCGCTACGGAGCATACCAGCAACGGAGCCGCAGGGTTCTCCAAGCTGGACTATGCTGCCGGTGTCGCCGGGCAGGACGTCAAGTGCTCTCAGGACTCGCTGGTGCACTGCATCTTTGCCGCCGGTCACTGGGCTGGCAAGACTGCGGACATGATCCAAGCTCTCACGGGCTGGACTGACTACACTGAGGAAGACCTGTTCACGCTCGGTGCCCGCGAATACGCCCTGTGCCGCATCTTTGACCTCACCACCCGCGGCGTGAAGGATCCCAAGAAGGAATGGGATATGATGAACTACCAGCACCGCTGGTACGAGCCGCTGCCGAACGGGCCGTTCAAGGGCTCCGTCGCGGCGTCCGGGACTCCGGAGAAGCTCTTTAATGAGCAGCTCCCGGCTTACTGGAAGGCCAGAGGCTGGACCGATGATAAGGGTGTTCCCACGGCTGCCAAGCTGAAGGAACTCGGCATCGATGATATTGCCGAGGCCCTTGCGGCAAAGCTGCGCTAGCAGCGGCTAGAGCCGCGGTTCGAGTTGTACTTGGAAGGCCCCGGCCCTGGGATACTTGACCAGGCCGGGGCCTTTCGTCTACGCCATGACGAGGCTGTGCTATAATGCGAGCAAATCCAATCCTGATTTCGGCAGAGGAGGGAGCGTGAAATCCAAGACACTCCCCAATTTCGTCGCCATTCTGGGCGCCATTCTGATTGCGGTCTCACTGGCCTACCCCTGGTGGAGCCTCGAGATCGAGATCATTGGCAAGACCAACATCTTTCCCTACATCATTCGCGGCCCTGCCACGCAGCTCCTGGGCTACAAGAAGACGGCGCAGATGCCGCTACTGACCGGCATTATCATCGCCTGCGTCGTGCTGGCGCTGCTGGGCAGCTTACTCGGAAAACGCCTGGGGCGGGTGGTGCTGCTGGTGGCTGGTGCCCTGTCCGGGCTGGCGGCGTGGCGCTTTTATGCTCGAGCACTGGACATCGCTGGCCGCTATCAAATGAAGTCAGTGAACGGCCACACCATCGCCAAAGTGGGGGCCTTTTCGCCACTGCACGTGGCCGCGCGGCTGGAGAGAGGCTACTACCTGAATATTGCTGGCGGTGTGGTCTGCCTGGTGGCGTTCCTGCTGCACGGGTTCTTCCGTCGATCCAAGCCCAAGCCGGCGCCAGAAGGACCAGTTGCACCCGAATGACGACCAGGACCCGGCAAACCCGAGGCCAGACGTGGCGCGGCTAGACGGAGCGTCTGGTGAACTCGTGCTGTCGCGCCGCGGTTTTGTGCGCCTGGCGGCCCGTCTTGGGTTGCTGGCCGGCGCGGGCCTGGGCCTGTCGTCGTGCGTGCCGCCTGGACTCCAACCCCTGGATTCGAGCGCCTCTGGCCTGGGGCCAGAATCGACCCCCACGCAGCATCATCACGGATACCCGGCCTTTGTTGGCAACGAGAGCCGCGAGGTAATTCGCCACGGCGGAGCACCGCAGGTCAAGACGCTGCCAACCTATGCGCCACCCCCGGGGAAAACCTCTGCCTCTCCCACCGCGACGCCGGTGATGTGGGAAGCGGGCCTATGGATGTGTCCGCTGTGCAAGGGGAGGTTTGGGGCCGAGGGTGAGCTGGTCGAGCACCTGCTGAGTGCTCATGTGAGCAAGGTGCCCGGGGTGCGGGTGGTCGAAGAGCCGACATACCGGCGCTATCTGAATGAAGAGATAGCGCGGTTTGACCAGAGGAACATCATTTTTGCGCGGATGATGTGGGACCGGGAGTACATTGCCAGGGCAGGGAGCCAGGCGCAGCGGCAGTGGCGTGAGAGTGGAGAGGAGCTGGCGCAAGGGCGGGCGGTGCGGACAGGTGCGATTTGGGTAGATGACAGTGTGGGGAGTCTGGCGCCACAGTACGGCGGGTTTTCTGGCCATGTGCGAGGGTTTGGGGGATTGTACGATTGGGATGATGCGGTAGCGCCTCAGAAGTCACCCATAGGGACGCCAGAGGAGATGACGGTACGGGTGAAGGAAGCGGCGCGGTATTACGGGGCGGATCTGGTGGGGGTGACGGAGATCAACCCGTTGTGGGTGTACTCGCACTATTATGATCGGGAGACGGGGGCGTACGGGGAGAACGAGACAGGGTACAAGTACGCGATCATGATTGGGATTGAGATGGACTTTGGCGGGATCAGGCAGTCACCGGGATGGGGGGCGAGTGCGGCGACGGCGCTGGCGTACTCGGAGATGGGCGAGGTAGTGGCGAAGCTGGCCAAGTACATCAGGACGCTGGGGTACGAGGCAGTGCCATCGGGGAACGACACGACGCAGAACATACCGTTGGCGATAGATGCTGGGTTGGGGGAGCTGGGGCGGCTGGGGCTATTGCTGACTCCGGAGTACGGGGCGCGGCAGAGGTTATGCAAGGTACTGACGAATCTGCCACTGGTGGCAGACAAGCCGATAGAGTTTGGGATGCAGCGGTTCTGCGAGACGTGTATGGCGTGTGCGCATGCGTGTCCGGCGAAGGCGATACCGAAGGGGGAGCGGAGTCTGGAGCGGACGTCGATATCGAACCGACCGGGGATCAAGCGGTGGCACGTGAATGTAGAGGACTGTTATCTATTCTGGAGACAGAACGGCGGGGTGGACTGCTCGAACTGTGTAGCGGCGTGTCCGTGGAGCCAGCAGAACCGTCCCTGGCTGTAAAGCCAGATGGTTTGACAGCGTCCCCCTATTGACTATACTTACGGCGTTTTGCGGGATCGGGGGCTGCCCGATCCAGAATTCAACTGCGTTCTAGGAGGCTGGAGTTGACTGCAGAAGAGGTCAAGGAGAAAGAGAAGGAGGCGAAACGCCTCCAGCGTGAGCAGTGGAAGAAGATCAAGCAGCGCTGGAACCTGGTGAAGTATTTCCGCCAGCTCGTCCAATTTGCGCTGCTGGCGCTCTTCCTCTATCTGGTATGGTCTACAACCAAGGCCGGCGTCGATGCACTGCCGATCAACCTGTTCAGCCGGTTCAATCCGCTGTTCGCGGCGGTCGGCATGATCGGCGGCAAGACCTTTATTACCAACATGATTCCTGGCCTCGTCACCATCGTGGCCACACTGTTGTTTGGCCGGTTCTGGTGCGGCTGGATCTGCCCGCTGGGCACGGTGCTCGATCAGTACGGCCCGCGCGTCACCGAGAAGATACCGAACTGGTTCCGCAACATCAAGTATATTCTGTTGTTCGCGTTCCTCTTTGCCGCGGTGATGGGCAGCCTGGCGCTGATGTGGCTGGATCCGATCACCATCTTTGTTCGGCCACTTGCCGGCGCCATCTTCCCGGCCATTCTGCAAAAGACAGCTCCGATTGCGCCGATGAAGGGGCTGCAGTCGGCCGTGGTGGCTCAGTTGCCGGTTCGACCGCAGGTGTTCCCGCTGTTGGCCATTCCTTTGATCATCGTATTGCTGCTCAATATCTTTGCCCGTCGCTTCTGGTGCCGCTATCTGTGCCCGCTCGGTGCGTGGGTGGCGCTGTTGAGCAAATTCTCGCTCTTCAAGCGCTTCCGTTCCGACGCCTGCATCAAGTGCAAGCAGTGCGTCAAGGCTTGCCCGATGAACACCATCGACGGGGCGGAGTTCCACAGTGACCCCGGTGAATGTCTTCAGTGCGTGAGCTGTCACGGCACCTGCCCGGTGGCGGCCATCAGTATCAAGCCGCAGACCAAGCCCGGTTTTGGTCACAGCTATGATCCCAATCGCCGGCAGATGCTCGCGTCGCTGGCCGTTGGCGTTGGTGGGGCCGTTCTGCTCAAGCAGACCCAGAAAGCGAATGAATACCAGTATCTGATCCGTCCGCCGGGCGCAAAGGAAGACGATTTCCTGGCCAAGTGCGTGCGCTGCGGGCAGTGCGTTAAGGTCTGCCCGAACAATGCGCTTCAACTGACGGTAAAGGGCGGCATTGGTTCGATGCTCACGCCAGTGCTTGTTCCGCGTACAGGCAACTGCGACTGGGACTGCAACTCGTGTGGAAAAGTCTGCCCGACGCAGGCCATCCCCAAGTTGCCGCTCGAAGAGAAGCGCCTGGCCAAGATGGGCACAGCAGTGGTCAACACGGATACCTGCATCCGCTGCTTCATCTGCATCATCGAGTGCCCGAACAAGTCGTTGGTTCAGGGAACCATACAGGGCCTTCGCGGCAAGTATCCGCTGGTCGATGCCACCAAGTGCACCGGCTGCGGTTTGTGCGAGTTCGTTTGTCCGGTCGTGGGCGAGTCCGCCATTCGCGTTGTGGCACCGCCCAAGTCCGCTTAGCGTCATGCGGGTGCGGCGCGCACTCGAATGCGCGCCGTGCCCCTCTGAGAAAGGAAGAATGGTATGCCTCGTCTGGGTGTGCCGGAGCTGTTGATCATTCTGGTGATCGTGATTCTGGTTTTTGGTGTGGGCAAGCTGCCCGAAGTTGGTTCCTCTCTCGGGAAGGCGATCCGTGGTTTCCGCGAAGAGACCGAGGTCAAGCCGGCTGAGAAGAAGACGGAAGACAACAAAGAAGTCAAGAAAGACTAGGCTTGTTGCGCGCCGCCGGCTGCCCCCTGGGAGCAATGCTTACAGGGAGGAAGACGCCCAGTCTGCCCCGCCATTCTACGAGCTGCCCTGCGGGGTCCGCCGGCGTGGAGGATGTAGGATGAACTTTCTGAACATCGGCCCGGGGGAGATGATCTTTATCCTGGCCCTGGCGCTGCTGATCTTCGGTCCCAAGCGCCTGCCCGAGTTGGCGCGAGACCTGGGCAAGGCCGTGCGCAGTTTTCAGCAGGCCTCTCAGCAGATCACGAGTGAGTTAACCAAAGAAATGAGCGAAGCGTCCAAGACACTCGACCAGGCTTCAGACTCTGTGTCGGGCGCCCTGAGCGAGGTGGCCAATACCACCGCTGCCGAATTGTCGCAGGCCGCTGCCGCCGCGAGTGGCGAGCTGCACAAAGCCACCGGCGCCATCAATACCGAGCTGCAGCAAGCGGCGGCGGCTGCCTCGGCCCCACAATCTCTCACCCAGGCCGCCGTTGAGCCGGCGGTTGCGGGGATTGCTGACCTGCCTCCTAACGATGCGGTTCAGCCACAACGGCCGCCTTCTGACGCGGCCCCTGCCGAGCCAGAGCCGCTGACTCATCAGACCGAGGACGGCACCGCTGCCTCTGAACCCGTCGAAGGATCTACGTACGTGATCTAGTCAGGAGGACATGTGGCAGAGTGGTCCAGTCGCGTTCAGAATGCGCTTGCTGCCCTGCCTCGCTCTCCTGCCGGTGCTGATGCGCCCGAAGCCGCCGGCCTCTCTGGACCAGAGTGGACCCTGCTGGTCTACTGCTTCCTCAGCGAACCACCCTTCACGCTGGATGAGCTTCGGCTCTGGCTGCCTTATACCTCTCTTGCTTTGATCGAGCAGTGGTTCAAGGAGATCCTGGCCACGCTCAACGTGCAACGCGTCACTGGCGGCGAGTTCATCGTGACTGACAAAGGCGCCAACCTGGTGAAGGACTGGTGCCGTCGCGGGAGAGGACTCCTGGCTCAGCAGCATCCTCTTCCCGAGGCGGCCCTCAGGAAGCTCGCCACAGCCCTGGAGCAGGTGGTGACGGCCGCGCTCGAGAAGCCAACTGCGAAGACTGTGCGCCTGGCTGGCAGCAGGCGCCTGGCGTTTGAGCCTCTGGCCTCATCTATGGCGCGCATTGACCAGGCACTGACCGACCTCTATCACTTTCGCGACGATTGCCACAGCGCGGCCTGGAGTGCTGCGGGGCTGGACGGCCCGGAGGCGGAGGTGCTTACCCTGCTGTGGCGCCGGGAAGTGCGAGATGTCCATTCGCTGGCGGCGTTGTTGGGCGAGCCGCGTGGGCTTGATGCTGAGCAAGTGGCTCGCACTGCCCAGAGACTTGCCAGCAAGGCGCTTGTGTCAATTGAGGGGGATCAGGCGGAAGTGACCGCTGCGGGCCGCGCCTTGCGCGAGGGAATTGAGGCGGCTACCGACCGTCACTACATGCCCCCGTGGACCGTGCTGCCGCCACCTCAACTTCAGGCCCTGGGTGAGCTACTCACCCAGTTCACGCGGGCACTGTCCAGGGACCGACAGGCCGAGAGCCTGCCCCACTCTGAATGATCCCCGGGCGGATTTTCCCCCAACAAGAGGAGGCGCTCATGACGAACGGCCCGGCTCTCTGCCCGCATGCCTTCGATTTGCCTGGAGGACCGACAGGGGCGTTGCTCATCCACGGACTCACCGGTTCTCCTCCGGAGATGAGGCCCCTGGGTGATTATCTGGCCGCGCACGGCGTGTCGGTGAGCGCCCCATTGCTGCCTGGCCACGGCACCTGCCCTGAGGATCTGGAACACACCTCCTGGGAGGACTGGTACCAGCATGTGGAGGCCAGCTATGAGGAGAGGGCGGCTGGCCACGAGAGCGTGTTTGTGGTGGGCTTTTCGCTGGGTGCGCTACTCGCGGTGCACCTGGCCGCTCGCCATCGAGTCGCCGGGGTGGCGGCTCTGTCTCCTGGCCTGCAAGTGCGCGACTGGAAGGTGCCGTTCGTCCGCTATCTGAAGGCGGTCATTCGGTTCGTGCCAAAGGACCTTGACCCGAACCATTCGGACCTGGCGGACAAGAGCGCCTTTGCGCTCTTCTGGCAGTACCCCTGTTGGCCTACCGAATCGGTGCACCAGTTGGTGCGGTTGCAGCAAGTGGTGCGGGGCGAGCTGCGGCAGATCATGGCCCCGGCGTTCGTTGCTTACTCGACGGGCGATACGTCGATTCACCCGCAGAGCGGACCCACCCTGTTTCGCGAGCTTGCCTCAGCAGACAAGGTCGAGCTCGTGCTGCACAAGTCGGGCCATGGCATCCTGGTCGACGCCGAGAAAGCGACGCTGTTCGACGCGCTGCTGGGCTGGATTACAGCGCACGCTTGGCCCGGACGGCGAGGCTAGGCCTCTTCGGTCCCGGGCAGCATGAAGGTGACGATTACCTCGACGCCGTCGGCATCCTGGGGAGGCGGTTCAGCCAGGTCGAACTGGCCATCGCGGAAGTTGCCCCTCAGGCTCACGAGTCTGGCCAGCTGCGGCTCGGGGCCCTTGCCCGGGCCTGGTTCAGAAGCCGGCTTTCCACCCCATTTGCTCCAGGCCTGAGTAGTGCGCTTGGGGCGCACGATGAGCGCATCCCTCTCCACTGAGAGTTCGACCTCATCGGTCAGTCCCACTTGCTCCAGCACTGGCTTGGGAATGCGGATGCCCCTGGAATTGCCTACTTTGACTACACGCGCCTTGAGCTGGGTTGCCATTGCTCAGCACCTCCTCGTTGGGATGTGTTCACATTGTAGCGACCCTGGTGTTCGGCGTCAAGCCGGGTGATGCTCCCGATGAGCAGCCGGTCACGCTCGTCGTGCCCGAGGTCTGGTGCTGGTTAAGCAAGTGAGGCAGCGTCCCGGAGAGCGACCTGGTGTCGCCCGCGGAACGCCGCCTCATCCTCCGTGCAGATACGCGGCCGCTCTTGAGCGTCCCCGACCGGCGGCCGAGCGCGGCCGGGTGGGTCACATCACTCCGCAGCCGCGGGCTGGCTGGCGGGGCCGGCACAGGGCCGCGGTGCTCAGGCTACGTCCCAGTAGACCAGCGCCGAACGCACTCCCCGCGGCCAGACGTACTGATTGCCATCGAATGTCAGCCGTTCCTTGAGCAGGCCCTGCAGCCACGGATCGTGCTCAGTGTTCTCCAGCAGGCCGAAACGGCGTTTGGTCTCTTTGAGCGCGTCTTCGAGGCTCGGGCTCGTCCAGGGCTCCCAGAGGCCAGAGTCTTCCATCAGGACGTTGGCGTAGATGCCCATCTCCAGGAGCACGTTGTAGGCGACCTGAAAGTTCGTGCTGTCATAATCGTGTCCCCAGACGCGCCGGGCAATCTGCGCGGCTAGACCGTCACGAGTAGGCGCACGCAAGCCCAGGAAGCACGTCTTGCAAGTGACAGAGACCATGCGCGAGACAAAGGCCGGCAGGTCCGATGAAGCGTACATGGCATGAAAGCACAGCGAGGCGTCGTGCTTCTCGACCTGGGCATCAGGCCACGGCGCGTGCACCACGTGTACGTTCTTGAGACCCGCTGCAGCCGCGTTCTCCTTCAGCACTTCCAGCATCGACTCGGAAGGATCCACGGCGGTCACGGACCTGGCGTGCTGAGCCATAAGCAGGGTCCAGGCCCCGGGACCGGCGCCGATATCGATGGCCGTGGAGCCAGGGTGAGAATCGAGCCAGTTGACCACAAAGGTGCGGCTGGAATCGGGTTTTTCCCAGCGCCGCAGGACGTGCTCATAGTAGCCGCGGGCCTTGTCGCGCCAGGCGTCCGGGTCGCGGTGCGGGTCCAACCCTTGTTCCTTGTTCCAGTGCTTGGCGTGGGTCTCGGCGAGTTCCCGCCAGAGGCTGGCATAGTTGGTGACTGTCTGCAAGATGAATACCTCCCAATGAGATCGGCGAATCTAGTGGGTAACCACCAAGGGCCGGTTGTGAACGGTGATTACTTCCACATCGACGCCGTAGGTAGCGCTCAGATGCTCAGCCGTGAGGGTGTCAGCGATAGGCCCGGCGGCAAGAATCCTGCCGCCGCGCATGAGAATGACCTCGTCGCAGATGGCCGCGGCCGAGTTGGGGTCGTTGGTCGTGAAGACGACGGTATGGGCTCCGTCCGCCAGGCGGCGCATCAACTGCAGGACGCGCCGGCGGTTGCCTATGTCCAGATGAGACGTGGGCTCGTCGAGAAGGAACATCGCCGGGCGCTGCGCGAGGGCGCGTGCGATAGTGGCGAGCTGCTTTTCGCCCCCGCTCAGAGAGGGGACCGTACGGGCACGGAACCCCGCCATGCCGGCCTCGGCCATCGACTGCTCGACCACTGTCAGGTCCTCGTCCGAGGGAAGCTGCAGCAGGCCCAGGTGCGGAGCTCGCCCGAGCAACACATACTCGGCGACGGTAATGTCAAAGACGACCTGTTCCTGCTGTGGAACCAGCCCCAGCGTGTGGCTCAGCTCCTTGCGCGTATAGTCCCGAGCAGGGCGGCCTTCGAGAAGCACTTCGCCACTGGTGGGCTGCAGCAGGCCGAGGATGAGGTGCAGCAGGGTTGTCTTGCCAGACCCGTTCGGACCCAGGAGGGCCGTGACTTTGCCTGCCGGCACCTCCGCTTCAAGTCCGTTCAACACGTGAGCTCTCTCGGGCTCGTAGCCAAAGACCGCGTTCCGCAGCGATATAGCTGGCCGCGCGCTCATCGCTGTACTCCAACGCGTCGGTGCGTGAGCATCGTCAGGAAGAAAGCCGCGCCAACAAACGAGGTGAGTATTCCCAGCGGGATCTCACCGGTGAGCACCGTGCGGGCGACGTCGTCACACCAGAGCACAAAGAGGCTGCCCAGAAGCATTGAACCGGGCACCACATGCCTGGCGTCGGAGCCGAGCAGCCGTCGGGCAATGTGCGGAATGATCAACCCCACCCAGCCTACCTGGCCGCACTTGGAGACAAGAGCCGCAGCGGAGGCTGTGGCAGCGAGGAGGAGGACGAATCGCTCTCTGCCGGGAGTGGCGCCGAGAGAAAAGGCCGTCTCGTCGCGCATCGAAAGCAGGTTGAGCCGCCAGCGCATCAGATAGATTACGGTGAGGCTGGGGATCACCACCGGCAGGATTTGCAGCAGGTCGCGCCAGGTGATTGCCCAGAGCCCGCCGAGCATCCAGAAGGTGATGTCCGGGAGCTGGCGGACCGGGTCGGCCATGTACTTGAGCACCCCGGTGGCCGAGGTGTAGAGCGCCGACACAGCGATGCCGGCCAGCACCAACCGCAGCGTCCAGTCTCCAAAGCGCACCTGTCGCGCGAGAAAGGCGCTGCCGAGCAAACCGAGCATGGCAAAGCCCGCAGCACACAGTTGAATGGTGGCAGAGCGGCCGCCAAGCAACACGATCGCGACCGATGCGCCAAACGCAGCGCCAGGAGAGACGCCAAGGAATCCCGAGTCGACCAGCGGGTTGCGGAACACCAACTGAAACACCGTCCCTGAGGCCGATAGCACAATGCCGAGAAGAAAGGCGGTGAGAATCCTGGGCACACGGAGATTCAGCACCAGGCTGCGCGCCATGAGATCGTTGACCAGTGCCGCCGGCGAGGTGAAATACGGCGTCGGGTAGCGGCCCATGAAGAAGGAGATGGCAAGGGTCACCACGACCAGGGCCATCAACAGCCATGTGAGGCGGATGGAGGTCAAGCTGCTCCCGGGCACAGTGCCTTGTTTAGTGGACATCCATCTGCACCACGGGCATGATATGTTCGTCCACCGCGGCTTTGTCCATGCCGAAGAGGCCGAAGAGCTGGTAGATCTCGGCGTTCATGTCGATGTCGCTGAAGCGCTCCGGGTACATACGGGTGGCCAGCCAGTTGACGCCGAGGATCCAGCGGGGGTCAGCATTGTCCCACCCATAGAGATCCGCCGGGAAGGCGTATAGCTCGTTGTTCTGCACCGCTTTGAGCTTGCTCCACAGCGGGTCTTCCTTCAGCCGGGCCACGATGGTCCTGGCGTTCATTGTGTAGGTGATCACCAAGAAGATCTTGTCGGGATTCCACAGCGCGACCTGTTCGAGGTTGGTCACCGTCCAGCCATCGGTCTGGGTAGCTTGCTCCAACCACAAGGGATGTCCGCCGGCGAGTTGCACCTCGATCGTCTGCATCCAGCTCCTGGCGGGGACTTTGACCGCCAGCGATCCGCCGCGATCGGTGTACTCGAGCAGGAGGACGCGAGGCTTCTGATCTTCGCTGATGTCGGCAGTGCGCTGCTTGATTCGCTCCAGCCGTTCCTGGTAATAGGACACGACGTGCTCTGCACGTTGCGGCTCACCGAGCACCTTGCCCATGTTGGTCACATCCTGGTAGAACTGCTCGGGGGTCTCCAGCGCCAGATACAGAGACGGAATCTTGACCTCAGCCAGCGTTTTGGACAAGCCGTCGACGAGAAAGCCCTTCATCAAGACCAGGTCCGGCTTGAGCGCTGCGATCTGCTCGGCGTTCGGGCCCGCGGCGAGAATCGACTTGCGGCTCCAGTTGGGGTCGACATAAGGCAGGAAGTCATCCGGGGTTGGCCCCTTCTGTTCGAGTCCAACCAGCTTGTCCCAGGCAGAGGGGAACAGGTACAACAGATGAAGGCCCATATAAGGAGCTCTTCCTACGAGCACCACGCGAGAAGGTGGGCCTTTGAGCTCAACGGTTTGGCCTGCGGCGTCCACAAGGGTGATTGGCATCTGAGTGGGCGCCACGGTAGGACTGACCTCTGGAGGCAGCGAAGGGGGTGTGGAGGTCGGAGGCAGAGAGGGAGCGCAGGCTGCAGCGATGCTGGCAATCAGAACACAGAGCGTCAGAGCAAAGCGAATCCTGAGTGGGTTCAATGAGACCTCCTGGAATCCGGATACACAAAAAAGCAGCCTTCCGGTGAAGGAGGCTGCCAGGCAACTAGCCCGCCGGCTCCCCGCCTGCACTATTGACGGTCGTGGAGCCTTCGGGTCATCTCCTTTCCGAATGCGGGAGGCAAGGCCGTTTCCAGCCATGCCCTACCGGCGCCCCGCCATCGGCGGACAAGGTTCGTCGCCGCCATTAGGACGGGGCACTCGGAGATGTTGATCAGGTTAGGAAAGAACCGGAGCTATCGTACCACAGCAAGCGGCTGATGTCAATTGTCCGTACCGATGGCTACAACTGGCCCGGAATCCAGCGGAGCATGGTCTGCGTGGCGGCTTTGAATGACTTGAGCCAGAACCTGGCTGCGGCAGTGTTCATAGTCTCAAAGTCAACCGCACAGCGCTCGTAGCCGCTGTTCCGGGCTGCCTCGATGGCACTGCTCAACAGCGCCCCAGCGACGCCCTGGCCCCGGTTGCGGTCCGCAACGTAGGTCATGACAATGCTGGCCGTCTTGTCGTCACGCAGGATGAGCGACGCATCCGGATTGCCTGTGCTGACACCCATGCAGCCCACTACCTTGCCGGAGCAGGCCTATTGCCACAAAACGTTGCCTGGCGCGCGGAGCCACTGGGCATAGTCGTAGGGTTCGTTCTGCCAGGAAATGGGCGGGGACGTCAGGTGGCGCTTCAGGAGATCGGCAAAAGCAGTCACGGTGCCCACATCGGTCATGGTGGCCGCGCGGATTTTGACCGAGGACGGCCTGGCCTCGACGGGTGACACGTCGCGCACGGCATTGATGGTGGCCATCCCAAAGCCCATCCAATGCCAGGCAGCGGTGGTGGCCGCATCAAGTGCCATCAAACTGACGGCATGAAGTCGGCAACCGCTCGCGGCCCATTGAATGGCAAGCCTGGCGTACATCTCCTCATACACACGGCCGGGTTCCACATAGGTTGCCCCATTGGCCCACTCCGGGCTGTACGCAGTGCGTTGGCCGAGAAAGGAAGGAATGATCATGGCCATCATAAAGCCGACCAGCTTGCCATCCCTGATGGCGGCGACGGCAGGCCCGGCCGGCAACAGGTCGCGCAGGAGGGGCGCGATCTCGCTCAGCCGCTCCCATCGCGCTGGAAGCATAGGCAGTGGCTGCTTCAGGGCACGGTAACGCGACTGAACCAACAATGCAGCGTCCTGAAGGTGCTGCTCCTTCAAAGGTACAATGTCGAGCGCCATTATCGCGACTCCTTGAAAGCAGAATCACAACTGCCGCGCCGGAGGAACCACGGCTCGTCACTTCTCAAGACGGAGGAAGGGCTGCGGAGATTCTAGTCAGGGTTCCACATCGTGGCTAGAAAACCAACTTGGCCAGCTTCAACGCGCCCTGGGCCCACGCGACTCGGTGAGTGACCCCGGTCGTGGCAGAAAGCCTACCACGGTTGGCCACGTACCAGTCATAGTTGCGAAGCAACGAATCGCGGTTGGAGTACAGTGGCCGAAAGCCGAGGAACTGCTTCGCCCTGTCGATGGAGACGAAGGACTCTTTGCCCACCTGCTCATAGATCCACTTGTAGAGCGGCGACACGCCCAGCCGCTCCAGGGTTCTCAGGGCCATGATGGCCGGTCCCTCGGGGATGGACACCACACGCTTCCCATGCCCGGCATGGTCGAGCACTGCTTGGAAATCGGTGCGAGGGGTGCCAAAGTCCTCTGCACCGACGTTGAAGGTGTCATTGGCCTGCGCGCTGGGCAGGGTGGAGCAGAGCCAGATGGCCTGGCACAGGTCCTCGACGTCGAGGTACTGGTAGCGGTTGTTGCCACTGCCCAGGATGGGAAAGTTGTGCCCTTCGTAGGCCCATTCGTACAGCATCGCAAACACGCCCATTCGTTCCGGACCGAGAAACGACTTGGGGCGCACTATGGGAAGGCAAAGGCCATTGGCGCGGAACTGGGTGCAGACGGCTTCGGCCAGAACCTTGGCGGTGCCGTAGGGTCCCACGCCATGCACTGGGTCGCTCTCCAGGAGAGGATGGTGGTCCGGGATGCCGTAGACGGCAGTCGATGAAACATGCACCACCCGCTCCACTCTGCTGCTGGCCGCCTGCTCCAGTACGTTCCGCGTGCCATCGACCTCGGTAGAGTGGATGTCAGCGGCGCTGTACAGCGGGAGAGCGGCCGCAGTGTGCACGACTACGTCGACACCCTCCATCGCCGCGGCGACATCGTCGCGTTGCCTGACGTCACCCTGAATCCCTCGGATGCGCGGCAAGAGGTCGGGGTAGTCTAGAACCGCGATGTCGAGGATGGTTACCTGTTGGTCGCGCGCCAACAGGTAACGGATGAGGTTCACGCCGAGCACTCCGGCACCGCCAGTGATCAGAAACCTGCTCAAGTGCCGCCTCCCTTCGATAGGTGCGCTATTCTAGCCGTGGTTGTCGCCGTGGTCAACGGCCCCCTGGCTGCCGGCACGCTTGGCACGGACGCAGAGGTATGGTACCATTGCGGGCAAATGGAGGACCCGTGAGGAGTACTGCAACGAGGATAGGGATCGCGCTCATCCTGATCGCGATGGTATGGTTCGGCTCGAGCATAGTGCGCGCCGGGGCGCTGCTGCTGCGTGCCAACGTGGGCATCTATGAGGCGCTGATCGTCGCCGTCATCGGTGTGTTCGTTTTGCTGAGTTCGCGCCGGAAATGAACAGAACGCGGGGACTATCCCGCGTCCTGCCCCCTTCGTTTCTTCTAGCTCGGTCTGGTTGCGCCGATGTCCGCGCCGCAGGAGGCGCAGAACCGAGCCGCCTCGCTGATCTTGGCCCCACAGGCCGGGCAGAACCGCTCGGCATTCGCCTGTGGCGTGCCCTGTTGCGGTGGAGTCTGCCTGTCCGGACTTGGTTCGTGCAGTCGGGCATAGTCGCCGCGCAGAATGCGCTGATACCCATCGGAATCAGCCCACTTGGCAATCTCGGCCACGCGCACCACCGGGTAGGGATGCGACTGCTGCAGAAGGACCGCCAGCTTGATCACTTTGTTCAGCACCGACGTGTCGTCGAGCTCCTCATAATCCTGTGCCTGGCGCTTTACTTCGTCGAGGTTGAACTCGGCGGGCAGGTCCGAAGACCAACCGGCAAGCTTGGCCAGCATACTCGAGACGGCAGGCTCATTCTGGGTGGCCAGCAGAGCGGCCCTGTCGGAGGAGAACTCGGCCTTGCGGTACCATTCGAGCAGCGCGAGTTGAATGCCCATCGAGGCGAACTGGGCGATGCCCGGGAGGAGCTTGTCCAGTACCGCCGACCCGAACATGGTGAGAAAGCTGACCATGGTGGTGTACAACATGTGCTGGCATTTGACGTGCCCCATCTCATGGGCAATGACGCCAAGCAGTTCGTCTTCATCCATCAGCTCGATCAGCCCGGTGGTCACGACGATAAAGTAATCACTGATGCCCATCGCGTAGGCATTGATTTCGGGCGATGTGCGCAGGTAAAGCGTCGGCAGCTCGCGCAGGTCGAGCACGTGAGCCATGCGCTCATAGTCCCTGTACAGAGTGGGGAATTGCCTGGCCGACACGCGCAGACTGCTTGAGGTCTGCATCACGCGGATGAACTTTTCCGACCATATTTCGGAGAACTTGGCCGTGACCTGGGGCAGCAGCGGCACTTTCTCCAGCGCGGCCATGGCCTGCTTGTCCAGCGGGTGCTGGAAAGCAGTGTGAGAAAGCCCCGGAAAGTCCTGGAGATCCTCTCGTAGCGGCATCTTTTGCCTCCTGTGTGCGTCCGAGTGCTAGACGGGCACCTTGCGGAATGCCCTCTTCGTGGGTGTCACAAAGGCCTGCCAAAGGGCAATGGCCCAGAACAGCAAAGACGTGGGTGATGCTTTGATGCCTTCGACGACGAGCCCCATCATGATCGACGGGGACAGGAACAGCGGGATCCCGGTGTAGCCTTGTTCGGTCAGGTGTTTGACCGCGAAATGCCGCACGATCAGGTACTCGCTGAAGAGCAGCGCCACCAGAGTAATCAGCACCGCCATGATTTGCAGAACGCGACGTCTCTTCCGGCCGGCACCGAACATGACCGCCGTCCCGATTAGCCAGCCGATGGCGATGGCTACGATCCCCAGCTCGTAATTGGTGATGACCACAACCGCGTACCACAGGACGCACCCGACCACGGCGGCAAGCAGACCCAGCAGAAGGGCCTGCGGTACCCTGGGCGCGCGGCTCTCCTCTTCGAACGTAGCCTCTGCTTTCTCCGCACAGCCCGCGCAAAGGTGGACAGCCGGCGCTTTCTTGTCTGCTGATGGAACCAGAAAGCCCTGCCCTGGCTGCAATTCGGTTCCACAATTCGAGCACGTAGCCATGATGTCTATCCCCTGACCGGTTCTGTTGTGGTGCGGTTAGTCCACGGTCACCGTCTTGCTGAGATTCCGAGGAAAGTCCGGATCGATGCCTCTGGCCACGCTCAAGTGGTAGGCGATGAGCTGCGCAGGAATGGTGAGCACGATTGGCGCCAGCAGTGGATCCGCTGCGGGTACGGGCAGAAAGTCCTGCACATTGGGACGCAGCATGGGGTGGTCGGCTGCCACAGCGATGGCGTAACCCCCGCGTGTGGTCACCTCGTTGACATGATTGACCATCATGGCCTCGTCGCCAGGCGCGGTGAAGAAGAGCACCGGGTAGCCCTCGTGCACTGCGGCGAGGGGGCCGTGTTTGAATTCGCTGGAGAACATCCCTTCGCAGTGCGTGTAGGTGATTTCCTTGAGTTTGAGAGCCGCCTCGAGGGCAATGGCATGGGTCGTACCATAGCCCAGACAGTGGAATGCCGGCCAGTTCAAGAGGTAATCCACCACGCGCTGGGCTGGCTCATCTGTTGCCTCTGCTGCCTGCTGCAGAATGTCCGGAAGCGCGGCCATCTCGTGGGCGTCGCCTCCGGCGAGCCGGTGCGCGAGGTAGAGGAACAGCACACATTCGTTGACAAAGGTCTTGGTGGCGGGCACGCTGATCTCGTAGCCGCAGGCGAGCGGAAGATAGACATCGCAGGCATGAGCCAGACTGGAGCCCAGGACGTTCAGCACCCCGAGAACCCTGCCGCCCCTAGCGCGCATGACCTTGACGGCGTTGAGGATGTCCTTGGTTTCTCCGCTCTGGCTGACAAAGACGGCGGTGTCGCGGGGACCGACGCAGTTGGCATACTGCTCGATGAACTGCGGCCCAAGACAGGCCACGGCGGCGTGCCCGGCGATCTGGTTCAAGTAGTAGGAGGCCAGAAGGCACGCGTGGTAGCTGGTACCGCTGCCCACCAGGTAGAGGGGGCGTTCTCCCGTTGCCCGGAGCGCGTCCACAAATCGGCCGAGGTGTGGCGTGGAGCCGAGCAGATGCAGCAATTCCCGGGCTACAGTTGGCTCCTCGTGGATCTCCTTGAGCATAAAGTGGGGGTAGCCGCCCTTCTCCGCGACCTCGAGCGGGCCCTCGTATGTCTCTTCACCGCGGGCGATGGGTGCGCCTGTGGCGACGTCGAAGAGCTCTACCTTGTCCGGTGAGAGCTTGACAATCTCGCCATCCTGGATGCGGACGATGTGACGGGTCAATGGGAGGATGCTGGGCAGGTCAGACGATAAACAGGTAAACCCATCGCCGCGGCCGGCGACAAGGCCAGAGCCCTTCTTGATGGCATAGAGGGCGTGCTGGTCGCGGTGGGTGATGACAAAGGCATAGTCGCCCTCCAGGTCGACGTAGGCCGAGCGAATGGCGGCCAGCATGTCGCCGCCGTTGCGGTCAAAGTGGCGCTCGACGGCGTGAATGCAGGTCTCACCGTCGTTGGTGCCGCGCAGGATCATGCCCTCGCTCAGGAACAGCTCGCGCAACTGGACGTTGTTGACCACGTTGCCGTTGTGCGCACCGACCATATCGCCGTCAGAGTCAAGGTGCGGCTGCGCATTCGCTTGCGAGGGAGCACCGAAGGTAGCCCAGCGCAACTGGGCAATTCCGCGCGAGCCGTGCATCTCACCAAAGTGCAGCCTCGCACTGACATCGTCGATGCGCCCCGTGTCCTTCCGGAGGTCGATCTGCCCCGAGGACCACACCGTGGCACAGCCTACCGAGTCATAGCCGCGGTAAGCGAGCCGCCGGGCTGCTTCTACAAGGATCGGACCAAGGTTCTGCTCGTCAGTGGTTATGACGCCAAAGATACCGCACATAGACCGTGCATCTCCTGTCTCTGCGATTGCACCAATTGCATTCTACGCCATTGCCGTTTCGACACCAAAAGGCGATGGCCGGCCAAGGCAGCACCCAGTGGCAGGTCAGCGCAGCGCAAGACGCAGAGCCGCGCCATCGAGCGCATACAAACCCGGCACAGGACTGGGCGGAGAATGCCAGCCGGCTCGAGACGAGGCTTCGGCGGCAGGCCGCACTTGCCCTGAACATAACTCATGCTCGCTGGTGGCCCAGCTCATCAGTCATCCCGGGTTGACCCGGCGGGCGAGAAGGTACCACAGGCCCAGATGCAGGCTGGCGGCAAGCACGACTATGGCCCAGAAGCCGGGTTTCAGAGTCTTGTGTCGGAACAGAACCATACCGAGGCAGACTCCAGCAAAGCCACCCAACAGGCAGAGGCTATAGAACACTGCTTCTGGAATGCGGGGCAGGCTCTGCCGGGCGGCGAACTTGTCCCAGCCCATCAACGGCAGCGAGATGAGGCTCATACTAAGCCACCACAGAAAGAGCCGGTTGCCGCCGCCAAAGGTGGCGAGCAGCGCGAAAAGACCGGCGTGAGCGACAAGGGCTGGAGCGAGGTAAGTGAGGACGGTGGTCTGCCTCCGGGTGCTATGCGGCGAACGATTGGTCATGTGCGGGCTCCTGCGCGTTGAGGGGACTGGGCCGCTCCTTCTGCAGGGCGGCTCTGACTGAGCATACTCAGACGCGGCGGCGGTGCCAAATGCGCCCCGTGTCTGCCCGGGGAATGGCGCGACCAGATCCCATCTGGGGGGGAGTGGTGCACGCACAGGTGACGGGGCACAGGCGAGCAAACACAACAGGCCCCTGGAGAGAGATGCGTTTCACTCCAGAGGCCTGCGGGCTTGCCTTGCGGAGGGGTTGTTACTTGATCTCGACTACCGCGCCGGCCTCGATCAGCTTGGCCTTGGCAGAGGCGGCTTCTTCCTTGGTGGCGCCCTTCTTGACGCTGGTGGGGGCGCTCTCAACCATATCCTTGGACTCCTTGAGGCCAAGGTTGGTGAGCTCGCGGATCACCTTGATGACCTTGATCTTTTCCGGGCCAACTTCTTTCAGCACGATCTCGAACTCGTGCTGCTCTTCGGCGGCCTCGGCTGCGGGGGCAGCGCCAGCGGCTGCGGGGGCAGCGGCGGCGGCTACAGCCACGGGGGCAGCAGCGGTCACACCCCAGCGCTCTTCGAGCGCCTTCTTGAGCTCGACCAGCTCGAGCACGCTCATCTTTTCAATTGCTTCGATGATTTCCTGGGAATTCATTGGTCTAGTTCTCCTTGAGATCGGTTCTGCCGCGAAGGCGCCCGTTGCCGGGTGATGGATTTCCTCGCGGTGTTTGGTCCAACTGGCTAGGCGGTGGCCTCGCCCAGTTGATCGGCGCGCGCCTGCAGCACATAGATGATGCCGCGGAGCGCTCCATCCAGCACGCCAACAAAGCCCGACAAGGGCGAGACGATGTTGCCGATGGCCTGAGCACGCAGCACGTCCGTGGCGGGCAGGCTGGGTAGCATCTGCACATCGGCCTTGCTGATCAGACGGTCGCCCATCCATCCGCCGCGGATCTTGAAGGCCTCGTTCTCTCGCGCAAAATCGAGCATGGTGCGCACTGGCTGAGCCATGTCACCAAAGGCCACTCCCAGTGCACTGGGCCCCTCGAGCAAGTGCTCCGGCTGGAAGGAGCCAAGCTCCTCTAGCGTCTTGAGCACGAGGGTGTTCTTGGTGACCAGGAATCTGCTGTTGAGTGGCCGCAGCCTGTTGCGCAGCTGTGCCAACTTGGGGGCAGTGAGCCCTCGATATTCGGCAACGACTACCACGCTGCTGCGAGCGAGAATGTCCTTCAGTTCCTGAATGGTTTCTTGCTTCTTGTCCTTACTGACTGGCAATGGTTTTCACCTCCCTTATTGCGATTGACCAACAAAAATGGGGTCTCTGCGCCAGCTCACGCAAAGACCCCATCATACCGACTGGAGTACTCATCGTTTGCCTCGGCAGGCGGTCCATTAAGCGCCTCAGCGGCGCACCTGCTGTCTCTGGCGACCAGATAGCTATTGTACGGCACCCGGCCAGCTTGTCAAGTTCGCCTGGTGCTCTGAATTGTTTGACCCGGCTTGGGCTGCCGGCTGCCTATCAGCGCGACTAGGCGGCCTTGAGCTCCAGCGACTGGTTGACGTCGACCCGGATTCCCGGTCCCATCGAAGGGGCCATGGTGATCTTCTTAATGTAGATGCCTTTGACCGAACTCGGCTTGGCACGCGAGATGGCTTCCATCAGCGCGCTCAAGTTGGCCATCAGTTGCTCGGGGGTGAATTGCACCTTCCCGACGGGAACGTGGATGCTGCCCATCTTGTCCAACCGGTACTCGACTCGTCCCTGGCGAGCCTCGCGGATCACCCGCGGCAGCTCTTCAGGGGCCACAACGGTGTTCGTCTTGGGGTTGGGCATGAGTCCGCGAGGGCCGAGGACCTTGCCCAGGCGGCCGACCTTACCCATCATGCTCGGAGTGGCCATCGCCACGTCGAACTCGAGCCAGCCTCCCTGTACCTTGGCCACAAGGTCGTCGCCACCAACCACATCCGCTCCGGCCTCCTGGGCCAGGCGCGCTCCGTCGCCCTCGGCAAAGACGGCGATGCGGACGACCTTGCCGGAGCCGCTGGGCAGAAGGACCGTTCCACGAATCTGCTGATCGGCCTTCCGCGAGTCCAGGTTCATCCTCAGGTGCAGGTCAACGCTGGCGTTGAACTGGGCGATGTTGAGCTTGCCAACCAACGCGCACGCCTCCTGCGGTGTGTAGATCTTGTCGTGATCTACGAGCTTGACAACTTCGTTGTACTTCTTGCCACGCTTTCGCATACTGCCTCCTATGTGGTATTGGCGGGCAAAGCCCTCCCACCTACTCGCCGGTGATCTCCACACCCATACTGCGAGCAGTGCCTTCAACGATCTTGACCGCGCCATCGAGATCAATGGCATTCAGGTCAGCCATCTTGAGCTTGGCGATGTCGCGCAACTGCTGCCGCGTGATCTTGCCTACCTTTGACTTTTTGGAGTCAGCCGAGCCTTTCTCGATTCCGGCGGCCTTCTTGAGCAGGTCATAGGCTGGCGGCGTCTTGGTCACAAAGGTGAAGGAGCGGTCGGCAAATATCGTGATCTCGACCGGGATGACCGTGCCGGTCTGGTTTGCCGTTCTGGCGTTGTACTCCTTGACGAACTGCATGATGTTGACGCCGTGCTGGCCCAGAGCGGGGCCAACGGGCGGGGCCGGATTGGCCTTGCCAGCTTCGATCTGCAGTTTGACGATTGCCTTTACTTGCTTTGCCACGGGTCCTCCAAGTGCTGCAAACTGGACAATGAATCTCAAGCCATGCCGCATGCTGGCGGTCAGGCTGAACTATCTGGCGCTACTGCCGCTGTACCTGTAAAAAGTCGAGTTCAACCGGCGTTTCGCGACCAAAGAACGAGACCAGGACGGTCACCTTGCCCTTGTCGAGGTTCAGTTCCTCTACGATACCGACAAAGTCGGCAAACGGGCCGTCGACGATGCGCACCGACTGCCCCTCGCGGAAACTGATCTTGATCCTGGGCGCCTCGGCTTCCATTCGCTGCCGGATCTTGCTTACTTCGTCCGGGTGCAGCGGGGCTGGTTGAGTACCAGCACTGACAAACCCGGTGACGCCAGGGGTGTTGCGCACAACGTACCAGGACTCTTCATCCAGGATCATGTTCACGAGGATGTAGCCAGGGAAGACGCGCTTCTTGGTGCGACGCCGGTGGCCTTCCTTGATCTCGATTTCTTCCTCTGTGGGCACAACGACCTCAAAGATCTTGTTCTGCATGTTCATGGACTCGATGCGGTTCTGCAGGTTCTTCATGACCTTGTTTTCGTAGCCAGAATAGCTGTGGACTACGTACCAGGCCCTGCCGTCCTGCACCTGCACCTGATCCGACGCAGCCAGTTCAGCGAGATCCGCCTCGTCAGGCGTGCCTTCGGGGAGGGGAAGGTCTCGCTTGTCTTTATCTAGTTCTTCCACAGGGTGCTCAGTCTCTGGATTCATCACCGCTCACTTGTCTCTGCAGGCGCTTTACTTGCTCGTGCCCAGGCTGATGATGGCCTGCATCAGCCGTGCAAAGCCCCAGTCCAGCAAAGCCATAAAGATGCTCATCAGCACGAGTACCACCAGCACGATTGCGCTGAGCCGGAAGACTTCCTGACGCGATGGCCAGGTGACTTTGCGCACTTCGGCGCGCACTTCGCGGAAATAGCGGGTGAGTCGATTGTCTTTCAGTGTCTCGGTCATCGCTTCTTCCCCTCACACAAGGAGAGCCCAGGACCAGCCGCTGTCAGAACGGCGCTCTGAAGGGCCGCTGCCTGTCAGCTCGTGGCCCTTCGCCGTGCGGCTTGGCCCTGAGTCTCTCTTCGCTCCACAACAGGCCAGGCAGGACTTGAACCCGCGACCTGCGGTTTTGGAGACCGCTGCTCTACCAGTTGAGCTACTGGCCTACACTTGCTCTGCTGCCTGCTGCTACTTGGCCTCACGATGGAGGGTGTGTTTCTTGCACCGGCAGCAGTACTTCTTGAACTCGATACGACCCTGGTCGTTCTTACGGCTCTTCTCGGTGGTATAGTTGCGTTCCTTGCACTCGGTGCAAGCCATCGTCACCACCACACGGTTTTCCTTCTTTGCCATTTCGGTCCATCCCCACAAGATGAGCGGTATCGTTGAGAGGGGAGAAGCCCCTCTCAGCGAGGTGCGCTCGTTACTATTCGATGATCTTGGTTACCACGCCCGAAGCCACGGTGCGCCCACCCTCGCGGATGGCAAAGCGCGAACCCTGCTCCAGAGCCACGGGCACGATCAGCTCGACACGCATCTGGATGTTG
>MWCV01000030.1 GCA_002070215.1 Chloroflexi bacterium ADurb.Bin180
AGGCGCAATGACGTGTTCATCGCCGTGGTGACCAGCGTGCGGACCGTTGTCGTCAACTTCTGGCCGATGGCTCTGTGGGCGCTTATCCTCGCGGCCCTGACCCTCTCGACCGCCGCGACCGGCTTCCTGGCCCTGACCGTGGTCTTCCCCTGGCTGGGACTGGCCAGCTGGCGAGCCTTCCGCGAACTGGCGCCGAGCGCGGCCTAGCCCGCGCGAGCCCCCTGGCGACGTCGGTCTGTGTGAAGGAAGGAATGGTGGACGTGCACAGGATCGAACTGTGGACCCCCTCGATGTCAACGAGGTGCTCTCCCGCTGAGCTACACGTCCATCCTTCGGGAAGGCGGGGATATACAGATGGGCAAAGGCCTTAGCAACCCGGCTTTCAGGCCGCGATCATCCGTTCGACTTCGGTGACGATCTCGCGCAGGTGAATCGGCTTGGACAGCACCTTCGCGCCGGCCGGGGCCTTGTCGCCGGCGGCCAGGGCCACGGCGGCGAAACCGGTGATGAACATGATCCGCAGGCCAGGATGACCGCCTGTCCAGGCATCCGAGGGGCGACGGTACTGGATGACTCGTACAACGCCAGTCCGGCCTCGATGATCGCCGCGCTTGAGCTGCTGTCGGAGATGCAGGGGCGCAGAGTGGCAGTGTTGGGCGGAATGCTGGAATTGGGCAGCTACTCTGATGAAGGGCACCGACTGGTGGGCAGGCGGGCAGCCGAGTGTGCGTCGGTGCTCATCACGGTGGGTGAGCTGGGAAGGCTGATCGCACAGGAGGCGTTAAGGTGCGGAATGCCAGCGCAGAGCGTGTTCTCCGTTGCTGACAGTCAGGAGGCAGCGGAACTGCTGGAGCAGGTGGTGACACAGGGCGACTATGTGCTGGTCAAGGCGTCGCACGGCATTGGGCTTGGGGAGGTTGTTCGCCGGATCACGAGCCCCGCCGGGCCGGGGCAGGACAAGCCGGAGGAATGATGGTAGGGATCCTCCTCTCAGGCATGGTGTCCTTCGCGCTGGCCGTTGCGCTGGGCAAGCCGCTGATCGCCGAGCTCAGAAGGAGAGGGCTGGGCAAGAATATCCGCGTGGATGGCCCCGCCTCGCACAGTGCCAAGACGGGCACGCCGACTATGGGCGGCCTGATGATCCTGGGTCCGGTAGTTGTGCTGACTGTGACCACGAACCTTGCGGGGCGTCAGTCGATGCTTTTGCCTCTGGCAGTGATGCTGGGCTTTGCGGCTCTGGGACTGTACGATGACTGGACCGGGCTGCACGACCGGACCGGAGTTGGCATGCTGGCCAGACTCAAGTTCCCGTGGCAGGTGCTCATCGGTGTGGCGGCGGCCATTACTCTGCGGGTCTACCTGGGAATTGGCCTCACTGCAGTTCCGGGGCTGGACAGGGCGGTGGACATCGACTGGCTATACATCCCCGTAGCAGTTTTTCTGATTGTGGGTGTGGCCAATGCGGTCAATCTGACCGATGGGCTGGACGGCCTGGCGGGCGGAACGAGCGCCGTGGCGTTTCTTGCCTACGGGGTGATTGCGCTGGCGCAACAGCAGAGCTACGTGGCTGCGTTTTGCTTCACCGTGGCCGGGGCAGTGCTGGGGTTTCTCTGGTACAACGTGAATCCGGCGCAGGTGTTTATGGGCGATGTTGGGGCGCTTGGCCTAGGCGCGGCTCTGGCCACAGTGGCATTGATGACTGGACAGTGGCCGGTGTTACTGGTCATCGGAGGGCTGTTCGCGCTCGAGACTGTGTCGGTCATGCTGCAGGTGGGCTACTTCAAGGCGACCCGTGGGCGCAGGCTGTTCAAGATGGCGCCGTTCCACCACCACCTTGAACTGTCGGGCTGGAAGGAAGTGCAGATCACGCAGCGGTTCTGGGTGCTGGCGGTGGTTCTGGCGATGGCCGGGGTGGCCCTCGCCCTGTGGTGAGGTGAGCCGGTTGACAGGGCAGGAATGCACCGCGCAAGGTGCGGAGCTGAAGAGAAAACGCGTTTCCGTTCTTGGGCTAGCCCGAGAAGGGATTGCCGTGACGCGCTTTGCCGCCGAACACGGGGCAATGGTTACCGTCTCTGACGAAAAGGACAGTGCGCAGCTCCAGTCTGCTCTGGCTGAATTGGCCGGCCTACCGATACGCTACGAGCTGGGCGGGCACCCGCTGACCTTGCTCGACTGCGATGTGCTGTTTGTGAGCCCTGGCATCCCACTGGATGCGCCGATTATGATTGCCGCGCGGCAGAGGCATCTGCCTCTGTCGAGCGAAGCGCGACTCTTCACGCGGCTGTGCCCGGCGACGGTCGCTGGCATCACCGGATCGAGCGGCAAGACCACGACCTGCACCGTGTTGGCACGGATGCTGGAGGCGGACGGCAGGACAGTGCATCTCGGCGGAAATATTGGCTATCCGCTCCTGAGCAAGGTAAGCGCGATTCGACCGACGGACATGGTGGTGATGGAGCTGTCCAGTTTTCAGTTGGATTTCTTTGCCGACGTTCTCGACGCGGAACCGGCGGGCGAGGAGCCCGCCGGTGGCGGCCGTGCTCAATGTGACACCGAATCACCTGGATCGTCACCCGACCATGGAGTCGTACACTGCGGCCAAGCGCAAGATCCTGCAGTGCCAGCGACCGACTGACGTGGCGATTCTGGGATGGGATGATCCTGTAGCTAGGGGGCTTGGGCGGAGCTGCCGGGGGCGTGTGGCGTACTTTGGCCTGAACGATGCAGTGCCGGCCGGAGCCTGTCTGCGGGGCCAGGACCTGGTGCTGGCCCAGCGGGGTGGCGCGGAAAGGATCTGCGGACAGCACGAGCTGGTCTTGCGTGGAAGACATAACGTGGCCAATGTCTTGGCGGCCTGCGCCATGGCCTCGGAGCTGGGAGTGGGGGTCAAGGCCATGGCGGACGTGGCGCGAACGTTCGCCGGCGTACCTCACCGCCTGGAGCTGGTCAGGGAGCTGAGGGGAGTGCGCTATTACAACGACTCGATCGCTACATCTCCAGAGCGGGCGATGGCTGCGCTGCAGTCTTTTGACGAACCCATCGTCTTGCTGGCTGGCGGACGAGATAAGCACCTGCCCTGGGAAGCATGGGCAACTGTCGTCCAGCGCAAGGTGGCTCTGGTCATCACCTTTGGCGAGGCGGCACCACTGGTTGAGGGCGTGTTGAAGCGGCTCGGCCAGGGCAGCCCGCCCGTGCAGAGTGCCGGTAGTCTAACCAAGGCCGTGCAGATGGCGCACGCGGCGGCCACACCAGGTCAGGTCGTGTTGCTCTCGCCTGGGGGCACATCGTTCGATGCGTTTCGTGACTATGTTGAGCGTGGTGATGTGTTCAGAGAGCTAGTTTCGCATTTAGGGTCGGCAGGTGGATAGGATGACGACGAGCAAGGTGAACGTGCCGGTCGGGCGCAAGGCTACGGGACACGTCGATTATGGGCTCTTGCTGGCAGTTGTCGGGCTAGTCATCTTTGGACTGATGATGATCGTTAGCGCCACGTTCACCATGGCCAAATCGGCCAAAGTGGTGCGGGACCAGGCCATATACGCGGTGGTGGGCTTGGGAGCGTTGGTGGTGGTCTTGCGAATCGATCAGAAGCTGCTCAAGCGCTGGGCAATCCCGATCATGGGGGTCTGCATTCTGTCACTGGTTGTCGTGTTGATCCTCGGCGCACACAGAGAGGGTGCGGCAAGCTGGGTGACTGGCAAGTCGGGCCAGCCGTCCGAATTCGTCAAGCTTGGCTTCATCATCTACATGGCGGCCTGGCTGGCGCCGCAAGGCGGAAGGATTCGAGACGTCACCTATGGTTTGTTCCCTTTTGTCGTTCTGCTGGGTGTGGTGTGTGGCCTGATTGTGCTGCAGCCCGACATAGGGACAGCGGCCTTGGTTGCTGGCCCAGCCCTGGCCATGTTCTATTTTGCTGGAGCGGAGGTGAAGCAACTCCTGGTCAGCCTGGTAGGTGGTTCGGGCGTGCTGGCGTTGCTGGTTCTTGCCTGGCCCCACGCAATGGCTCGTCTGCGCACCTTTGTCGATCCGGCCAGTGATCCACTGGACGCAGGCTGGCAAATCCAGAGAATATTCGAAGCTATGCGCGCAGGGGGGCTGTTCGGTCGCGGACTGGGCAATGGAGAGCTAAAGTTGCTGCTTCCCCTCCGGCACACCGATTGCATCTTTGCAGTGATCGGCGAAGAGTTGGGTTTGATCGGGTGTGTGGCAGTGATTGCCGTCTATGTCTTTATCATCTGGCGTGGGATGAGCATTTCTCGACGCGCACCCGATACCTTTAGTTCGCTGCTGGCGGCCGGTATATCGTTTTCGCTAGCACTGCAGACGTTGGTGCACATCGCTGGAAACACGGGAACGCTGCCATTGACGGGAGTGACACTGCCCCTGGTGAGCTACGGTGGTTCGTCGCTGGTAGCGACTCTGGCATCAGCCGGAGTGCTGCTGGGGGTTTCACGCGTCGCTGTGGAGAGGCCAAGTGGAGGAGATTCGACTCTTGCTGTCGGGTGGCGGAACAGGCGGGCACGTTTATCCAGCACTGGCCGTCGTCGAAGAATGGAAGACCACGGCGCCCGCTGAGTCGGGGCTGCCCAAGCTGGCCGATGTCCTGTATGTGGGTGTCGCCGGTGGCCTGGAGACAAGCATCGTGCCGCGAACCGGCATTCGGCTGCGCACCGTAGCGGGAGGAGCGCTGCGCGGCATGGGGCCGCTCCGTGCCAGCGCGAGCACGCTGGCGCTGCTGCGCGGCTGTGTGAGCGCGGTGCGTATCGTCCGTGAGTTTCGACCAGATGTGTTGCTGGCGACGGGAGGATATGCCTCCGCCCCGGCGGCTATCGCGGCCCAAGTCGTAGGCTGTCCAATCCTGATTTACCTTCCGGACATCTATCCAGGGTTGGCAGTCAAGTTCCTTTCGCGATTGGCGGACAAGACCGCTGTATCCTTTGAAGAGGCAGCGCGGTACTTTCCGGCGAGCAAGGTGGTCATGACTGGCTACCCGGTACGGCCAGCGCTGTTCGGGCGAGACAGGCTTTCGGCACGGCAGCGGCTTGGGCTGGATCCCGGACGCAAGACGCTGCTGGTGCTTGGTGGAAGCAGGGGCGCCCACAGCATCAATGCCGCTGTTGCTGATGGGCTGGAGCAGCTTCTGACCATGGCTCAGGTGATTCACATGACCGGAGAGAACGAGTACGCCGCAGCAATGGAGGCCAAGTCGAGATTACCCGCCAGGCTGGGCTGCGGATATCACGTGTTTGCCTATTTGCATGACGAGCTGGTACCAGCACTCTTGTCCGCCGACCTGGCGGTGGCCAGGGCCGGCGCCGCGACGATGGGTGAGTTCGCCGCGGCAGGCCTGCCGAGCATTTTGGTGCCTTATCCTCACTCCGGGCAGCACCAGGAGGCCAATGCAGTCTTTATGCAGGAGCAGGGAGCGGGCCGCCACCTTCCGGACGCCGAGCTGTCCGGGGAGGTGCTGGCCAGGGCGGTTGGTGAGCTACTGAAAGACGAGGCGAGGCTTCGCCAGATGTCAGACAACGTGAGCCATTTGGCACGACGCTATGCGGCGCGAGATATCGCCCGCCAGCTCGCTGCGCTTGCCGGAGGTCGGCAATGACTTCACCGTTCACGGTAATCATCTCCTATGATCAGATGGTGCTGTTGATCATGGCATTGTTCATGTTCGTGGGTGCCATGCGCGGGTTCTCGCGCGAGGTCGTCACTTCGGTTGGGCTGGTGGTTTTGCTGGCTCTGCTGGCGCAGCCGGCGTTGGCCGGTCCGGTGGTGGACTATCTGTCACGCCTGGTGCGTCTGGTGCTGGCGTTCTTCCAGTCGCACTTTTCAGTGGATCCAGACGTGTTGCTCAAGTACTATCAGAACGCGAAGGTGCCGTTCAGCTCGGAGAATCCTTATGCGGTCTTGATCTGCGCGCTGGTGGCCTTTGTTCTTCTCTCGTACGGCACTCGCGGCCACGAGAAAGAAGCCTCCGCCCTCGGGCGGCTGCTGGGCGGCGTCTTTGGGTTACTGAATGGGTTTCTGGTCATCACGTTGTTCAAGGAATATGTGATTCAGTACCTGCTGCAGCGCTCACCGACGGTTGCTGCGGCTGGCAGACCGGCCGGCTTTTCAGTCGCCGTACAGGGAGTGCCGACTCACGGGGGAATCTCGGGCGGGGATTCGCGGCTTCTTCTCGGCGTCGTCGTCGCGCTAATGGTGATTGTGCTGGCACGCAATCTGATGAAGCACACGGGGAATGCCAAGAAGGGCAGTGCGTGAGAGCGAACAGGCTTTTGGCACAGGCAAAGCACATCCATTTCGTGGGCATCGGTGGAATCGGCCTGAGCGCCATCGCGCGAGTGCTTGCTGCTGATGGCTACACCATCTCTGGCTCTGATATGCAGAGCGGCTCCAACATGGAGGCTCTTGCTGGGCTCGGCATTACCGTCTACAAGGGGCATCGCGCGGAGAACGTCTCTGGGGCGGACCTGGTGGTCGTCTCGTCGGCCATCGCAGCGGACAACCCTGAGGTTCTGGCAGCACGCGCAGCCGGAATCCCGGTGGTCAAGCGCGACGCGATCCTGGGCGAGATGACAGAGGACAAGACGACCATTGCGGTGGCGGGCACGCATGGCAAGACCACCACGGCCGCGTGGATCGCGTTTGTGCTGGAAAAGATGGGTTTGGATCCGACATTCATCGTGGGCGGGATCCTGCAGGATCTGGGTACCAACGCCAGGCGCGGTCGCGGGGACTTGATGGTGATCGAGGCCGATGAGTATGACCACATGTTCCTGGGCCTGCGGCCAAAGATCGAGGTAGTGACGGTCATTGAGATGGATCACCCGGACTGCTACCAGAACGTCGACACGTTGCAGGACGCCTTCCGGCGCTTTGCGCGATTGCTGCCGAAGGGGGGAACCCTGGTCGGCTGTGCGGACCAACCGCGAGTGCGGCAACTGATGGTCGAGAGCGGTCTACCTGCCAGCGTGAACAGGGTGACCTTTGGTCTGGAGCGGGGTGACTGGCAAGCGGTGGATGTCCGTCCTAACGACCTTGGAGGCAGCGACTTTCGGGTGATGACGCAAGGCAGGACGGCGGGGGAGTGTCGCATCGCGATTCCGGGAACTCAAAACGTCTCCAACTGCCTGGCTGTGCTGGCCGTAGTACAGTCTGTGGGTCTGGATATGGAGCAAGTCCTGCCGTGCCTGCCGCATTTTCACGGCGTCAAGCGACGCTTCGAGGTCAAAGGGGATGCTGGTGGTGTGACCGTGGTGGACGACTATGCGCATCATCCAACTCAGGTCAGGGCCACGCTGGCCGCCGCCAGACAGAGATTCGGCACCAGGAGGATATGGGCTTTTTTCCAGCCACACACCTATAGTCGAACCAGGGCGCTGCTCGGCGAACTGGCGGCCAGCTTTGATGCCGCGGACCACGTGCTTGTCGCGGAGATCTATGCGGCCAGGGAAAAGGATACGCTGGGAGTGTCTGGTCGCGATATCGTCGGGCAGATGGTGCACCGAGATGCGCGATTCGTCTCTTCCCTCGAAGAGGCTACGGACTTGCTCTGCGAGGAGCTGAGACCAGGTGATGTGCTGGTGACCCTTGGCGCGGGTGATGGCTACCTGGTTGGGGAGCGGGTGCTGACTCGCCTCTCGACTCAGGGTGCACCTTCGCAGAGAGAGTCGCAGGGGGCACAATGAGGTGCTGGATTGGCATGAGGCTGTTAGGGTGGATTGGCTTACGGACGCAGGAATCCGCTAGACACGGCGACGAGCGGAAGCGAAAGGCGGCGGATGGCCGGTCAGGCACGACGGAGGTTGGCTGGCTGAGGCTGCTCGGTGCTGTGGCTGCATCGCGGGGTGACAGGCGAACGGTGCTATGAGAGATCAGCGGGTGGGATGCGGCAAATCCGGGACAACGGTGAGAAAGGCGTGCCAGCGCAGCGGGCACGCAGAGGCGGCGCGTGGAATCGCTGCCCTGGCGGCAAGGATGGGCACTGGGGCCGTTGTTGGAGAGTGCCTGGCGAAGCACACCACCTTTGGCATCGGCGGGCCGGCCGACTTGTACGCAGAAGCGGCAAGCCGCGACGAGCTGATAGACCTGCTACGACTGGCACACGAAGTGACCGTGCCCTGTCTGGTGATTGGGAGCGGAGCCAATCTACTGGTAGCGGACAAGGGTGTGCGCGGCCTGGTCGTTCGCAACGTGAGCCAGAGCATCGAGTTCAAGACGACCGGCGATGAGAAAGAGGTCCTGATAGAGGCTGACTCGGGGTGCCGGCTGGCAGAGGTCGCCCAAATAGCAGTAGACCGCCACCTGACTGGCTTGGAGTGGGCGGTTGATGTGCCGGGGACTGTCGGCGGTGCTGTTGTGGGCAACGCCGGCGCCTTTGGCGGGTACATCAGTGATGTTCTGACGCGCGCCCTGGTGTTTGACCTGGACTCGGGGGCCAGGTGGTGGCCGAAGGCCGAGCTGCAGATGGGCTATCGCACCAGTTGCCTCAAGGAGCGTTACACCAGAGGCGTGCCGTCGCCCATCGTGCTTGCGGGCGAGTTCCTGGTGCACTCGGGAGAGCCGGCGGAGATAAGCGCGGCAGTGGACAGGAACAGACAGCGCCGCCACGAAACGCAACCTGTGGGTCTGAGCGCAGGCAGTGTGTTCAAGAGGACTCGCGAGCACCCTGCCGGGTACCTGATAGAACAGGCAGGGTTGAAGGGGACTCGAGTAGGGGATGCGGTGGTCTGTGCTCAGCACGCCAACTTCATCCTGAACCTGGGCGGAGCGAGTGCAGAGGATGTGCGGCGCCTGATCGAACTGGTGAGGAACACGGTGCACGAGCGTTTTGGAGTCTGGCTCGAGCTGGAGATACAACTGGTGGGTGAATGGTGAAGATTCGCGTAGGCGTGCTCTTTGGCGGACGTTCGGGTGAGCATGAAGTGTCCCTGCTGTCGGCCGAGTCCGTGATGCGGGCTCTCGACCGCGGCAAGTACGAGGTTGTGCCCATTGGCATTACCAGGGAAGGCCGATGGCTGACTGACGGAAATCCGATGGAAGAGCTCAAGCTCCTAGCGAGTGGGACCGACCAGACACCGCTCCGGCTTGGCCAGGCTGAACAAGGCCCGGTGGCCGCGTCAGTCAATGAGCGCCGCGAACTGGTGCCTGGAGCTCGCGAGGGCCTGCCGAGGGTCGATGTGGTCTTTCCCGTGCTCCATGGGACGTACGGCGAGGACGGCACTGTTCAGGGTTTGCTCGAGCTGGCGAACATCCCTTACGTGGGCTCTGGCGTTCTTGGTTCGGCTCTGGCCATGGACAAGGCGGCGATGAAGGCGGTGTTCAGTGCCGCCGGCTTTCCCATGGCAGCCTCGATACTAGTGATGCGCTGGGAGTGGCGGAGACACCCGGATCAGATTCGGCGTAAGGTGGAGGAGGAACTTGGCTATCCCTGCTTTGTCAAGCCGGTGAACCTGGGCTCCAGCGTGGGCATCAGCAAGGTCCACGCAAGAGAGGAGCTGGCTCCGGCTCTCGATCTGGCGTCGCGATACGACCGACGGTTGCTGGTGGAGCAGGCCATCAACGCCCGCGAAATCGAGTGCAGCGTTCTGGGAAACGATGCGCCCATCGCCTCAGTGCCGGCGGAGATCATTCCCAGGCGAGAGTTCTACGACTATGAGGCCAAGTACCTGGATGACCGGACGGAGCTGATTGTGCCGGCTGACCTGCCGCCAGCAACCATAGCCGTGGTGCAAGATCTGGCGGTCCGCGCGTTTATGGCCCTCGATTGCGCAGGAATGGCGCGGGCCGATTTCTTTGTTGACAAGGTTACGGGCAGCGTCTACATCAACGAGCTCAACACCATTCCCGGATTCACCAGTGTGAGTATGTATCCAAGGATGTGGGAGGCAAGCGGCATTCCCTATCCAGAGCTGCTGAATCGACTCATTGAGCTGGCCTTTGAGCGCCACAAGGAGCGCAGCAGCATGTCTACATCCTACAGGTGACGGCTATGAAAAACCAACCCAACCTTGGCTCGAGGCGCATCGTCCGCAACCCGCGGCGCACGCGCCGGACCTCCTATCGGCCGATGAAGTACGCGGCGACGAGCGCCGTTGGCAGTACCTGGCTGAGTGCTGTGGCCACGCATCCGAGCCGTATTGTGGCGCTGATCCTGGCCGGTCTGATGGTGAGTCTCATGATCTGGTTTGCTGCTGACCTGCGCTTTTACGTGTTTGCCGCTCAGGTTCAGGGAGCATCGGTGACGAGTGCCGACGAGGTTTTTCGGGTAGCCGGCCTCAATGGGATGAGCGTGTTCCATATTCGGCCAGCCAAGGTCGCGGCCGACGTGAAGGCAGGCGTACCGGGCATCGAGGACGTAAGCATTAGCGTGGGCCTGCCATCCTCGGTGACGGTACGTATTCGCGAAGGAGACGTACGCTTCATCTGGCGCAGCCAGGAGAGCTCCTATCTCGTTGATGGGGAAGGGCGGGTAGTGGGGCAGGTCGGTGCGGCGGCGGACAGCCGTGTGGTCATCAACGACACGGACGGCCACCCGGTACTGCCTGGAGGGACAGTGCAGGTCGATGCCTGCCGTGCAGCCAGCCAGCTTCAGGAGTTGATTCCGGGCGTGCGGAGCTTTGACTACTCCGAGTCCGAGGGCATCAGCCTGCTCGATGCCCGTGGGTGGAAGGTGCTTTTCGGGGACTCGCGGGATCTGCGCACCAAGGTGGCCGTGCTCCAGGCCATTGAGAAGAGGCTGGCTGATGAAGGGCAGCAGGCTATGTTGATCGATGTGCGGTACCCGAATGGAGCCTACTACCGGTAGAAGCGGCTCGGCCTCTGGTTTGGCCAGGGCGGGGCACGACTCCGATGGCGGAGGTAAGGGTTGGAACGAACCATAGTCGGCATTGACGTAGGTACAACCAAGGTCTGCACTTTGATTGGCGAGGTGGACAAAGACGGGCAGGTCTGTGTGGTGGGCGTGGGCGTGGCCCCATCGCGCGGACTCACCAAAGGGGTGGTGGTGAATGTCGAGGAGGCCACCAAGTCCATCGCCTCGTCGATTGACAAGGCAGAGCGCATCTCCGGGTACCGCATCGAGGCAGCGTATCTGGGTCTGGCAGGAAAGCATATCCTGTCAGTAAACAGCAAAGGGACCGTTGCTGTTGGGCGAGGCGAGCGATACATCACCGAAGATGACGTAGCCCGTGCCATCGAGGCGGCACAGGATTTGGCGGTTCAGCACGGTCGCGAGATCATCCACGTGCTGCCGCGCTGCTATATCCTCGATGGTCAGGAGGGGGTGCGCGATCCCGTCGGCATGATGGGCTTTCGGCTGGAGGCGGCGGTGCACATCGTGACCGGGGCTGTGCCTTCCATCCGCAACCTGGTGCAGTGTGTGGAGAGCTCTCACGTGACGGTCAATGAGCTGGTACTGCAGCCTTTGGCCTCGGCAGAGGCGGTGCTGACGCTCGAAGAGAGGGAGACAGGCGTAGCTCTGGTTGACGCCGGAGGTGGCACCACTGACGTTGCGATTCTGGCCGAGGGGGCCATCTGCCACAGTGCGGTCCTTCCTGTCGGCGGAAACAACCTCACCAACGACATCGCGGTGGGGCTCAAAACGCCCTTTGAGGTTGCCGAGAAGCTCAAGCTGCAATATGGGCACGCCCTGCCGGAGATGATTGATCCAGCGGAGATGATCGACGTCGCCGCTTTTGGTGAGGCAGAGGTGGCCACGGTTCCCCGGCGTGACCTGGTTGCGGTGCTCGAGGCTCGCTGTGAGGAGTTGTGCGCGCTGGTTCAGGAGGAGATCAGACGCTCTGGCTACGACGGTCTGCTTCCAGCCGGCCTGGTCCTGACCGGAGGGACGGCGGAGCTTCCTGGTTTCAAGGAGCTGGCCAGCGAGGTACTGCAGATGCCGGTTCGTGTGGGCAGGGCCCGCAATGTTGGCGGACTGGCCGATGCGGTGAGCAACCCCTCTTACGCCACGGCGGTGGGCCTGCTGCAATGGGGCTTGAAATACGGCGGACCGGAGAAGCGTACCCCGAAGAGAGAGGACGGCCGCTTCTCAGAGCTTTTCCGCAGGTTCAAAGAAGCATTCAGAGCGCTTCTGCCAGGGTAGACGGTAATGGGGCAGAATGCCGGCTCGCACGACGCTAGACAGCACTGAAAGGAGTCATTCGATGAAGGAACGTGAACTGCAGAAATACGCACCGACCTTTGCCCGCATTCTGGTTGTCGGAGTTGGCGGGGGCGGCGGAAACGCGGTTAACCGCATGATCGATGCGGGGCTGCGAGGAATTGAGTTTGTGGCGGTTAACACCGATGCCCAATCCTTGCTTCTGTCCAAGGCTCCCACGCGTCTGAGGATCGGCGACAAACTCACGAGGGGGCTCGGCTCTGGCGGTAATCCAGTGGTTGGAGCCAAAGCCGCCGAAGAGTCGCACGAGGAATTGCATCAGATCCTCGAGGGCGCTGATATGGTCTTTGTGACCGCCGGCATGGGTGGCGGCACGGGGACCGGCGCCAGCCCAATCATTGCAGCGCAGGCCAAAGAGGCGGGAGCGCTGACGGTCGGCGTCGTAACCAGGCCATTCAGCTTTGAGGGCACACGGCGAGCCAAGACCGCTGATGACGGCATCGTGCAACTGAAGGAAAAGGCCCATACCGTGATTGTGGTACCCAACGACCGCCTGCTTCAGATTGTGGATAAGAAAGCGACCATCGAAGATTCCTTTCGCATGGCGGATGATGTGCTGCGACAGGGCGTACAGGGAGTGTCCGAGGTGATCACCGAGCCGGGCCTGATCAACGTTGATTTCGCGGATGTGCGCAACGTGATGTCCGAAGGGGGTTCGGCACTGATGGGCATCGGACGGGCCAGTGGCGAAAACCGCGCCGCCGAAGCGGCCAAGCAAGCTATCTCCAGCCCGCTGCTCGATGTCACGATCGACGGGGCACGCGGTGTCTTGTTCAACATCTCGGGGGGAGCGAGCCTGACGCTGCACGAGGCCAACGAAGCTGCCGGGATTATCCGCGAGAGGGTGGACGCCGACGCGAACATCCGCTTTGGGGCCGTTCTGAACGAGGAGATGGGCGACGAGGTCCAGATCACCGTAATTGCCACCGGGTTCAATGCCGACGGCCGCATCCAGAGTCGACCGTTCGTGGTTACCCCCAGAAAGACCCTGGACTTTCCGGTGCGCTCGACGGATGGCGAGGATCTCGACATTCCCTCCTTCCTTCGGCGCAAGCGGCATCCACAGCAGTGAGCCTGTTCTTCTAGTCCGAAAGGGTTCGTTGCGATGAGCTCAGAGGCCAGGCTCCCGGTGGGGACTGGCCTCTGGATGTTTTGACAGAACGAAACTTAAAATTAGGGCTGATTGAGCGGGGCGGGCCTTGCCGAGCTTGATGATGTATGGTATACTTGGGACGCTACTACAGGTAGCCCCTCCGTCATTCAGGAGGTACTAGATGTAGTGGTCAATGAGAAGCGGTGACGGCTGACGTCGGAAACGCCGGGTCACCGCTAACCACTCTCACTGACCACTCACGCCCGCTCGATGGGCTACCCGCCGCTCCCAAGGCCACAAGAGCATGCTCGGGGCCGTAGTGTCTCAGCAGCGCGCCTCGAGCGTCAGGTGTACGGCCGAGTGGAGGAGAAGCGATGCGGTGTCCTTACTGCCAGGAAGGCGACTCGCACGTAATCGACACGCGAACCGTCGGCGACAGCATCAGGCGGCGGCGCGAGTGCCCGCGTTGTGGCCAGCGATTCACTACCTATGAGCGGCTGGCGCCAGTCAGCCTGTTTGTGGTCAAGCGCGATGGACGGCGGGAGCCGTTCGACCGAGACAAGCTGTACCGTGGCATCTACCATGCCTGTGCCAAGCGTCCCATTTCGGATGACCAGATACAGGCCATCGTCAGCAAGGTGGAGAACGATCTCTTCACCCTGGGGAAGGCCGAAGTCGAAAGCCTGGTCATCGGTCAGATGGTGATGCAAGAGTTGCGCGGTCTCGACGATGTTGCCTATGTGCGCTTTGCCTCCGTGTACAAGTCGTTCAAGGACATCAACGGTTTGGTGGAAGAGATCAAGCAGTTCAAGAAGTGGAAGACTGGCGATCCGCAGGAAGAATCTGCGGCACCTGATCATTAGGCCCTGAGAGAGGTCAGCCATGCAAGGTCCCGAAACGGCATTGCAGCAGAAGGAGCGCACGTCGCTCGCCATTGCCTCGGTGCAGAAGAGGGACGGTCGGATCGTTGCCTTTGACCAGAAGCGGATCGACGCCGCGATCCTGAGGGCTTTTGTCGCCGTGGGTCTGGGCGAGCCAGTAGAGCGAGCTCATGCCCTTTCGGAGAGAGTGGTGGACCTGCTCGTGCAACGCTACGGTCATCAGGGCTGCGCCACGGTTGAGGAGATTCAGGATGCCGTTGAAGAGGTCCTGATCAGGGCTGGCGAAGTCAAGGTCTCCAAGGCGTACATACTCTACCGGGCTCAACGGACCGAAGTACGCGATACTTCCAAGCTGTTACTTGACGGCATGAAGCTGGTTGACGACTATATCGACCGGGCCGACTGGCGTGTGAACGAAAACGCGAATATGAACTATTCGCTGCAGGGCCTGAACTTTTACGTTGCGTCAAGCATCGCGGCCAAGTACTGGCTGAACAAGATCTATCCGGCCGAGGTCTGTCTGGCTCACCAGGAGGGGGATTTTCACATCCACGACCTGGGGATGCTGGCCACCTACTGCTGCGGGTGGGACCTCAGAGACCTGCTGGTGCGCGGATTCGGAGGGGTTCGGGCGAAACTCGAGAGCCGCCCTCCGCGCCACCTTCGGACCGCTCTGGGCCAGTTGGTGAACTTTTTCTACACCGTGCAGGGCGAGTCGGCAGGGGCGCAGGCCATCTCGAACTTTGACACGCTCCTGGCTCCGTTCGTCCGCTACGATGGACTCACCTACGCCGGAGTTAAGCAGGCGCTGCAGGAGTTTGTCTTTAACATCAACGTGCCGACGCGCGTTGGTTTTCAGACGCCTTTCACCAATGTAACGATGGACCTCACCCCGCCGGCGACGCTGGCTGATGAAGGCGTGGTGGCGGGAGGGCAACTCCAATCAGAGACCTACGGTGAGTTCCAGCCGGAGATGGATCTGATCAACCGCGCCTTTGCCGAAGTGCTGCTGGAAGGCGATGCCCGGGGCCGCGTTTTCACCTTCCCCATTCCTACCTACAACGTCACCAGCGATTTCGATTGGGACAACCCGGTGCTTGAGCCCGTGTGGCGGGTGACAGCCAAGTACGGTATTCCTTACTTTGCCAACTATATCAACAGCGACCTGCGGCCGGAAGACGCGCGCTCGATGTGCTGCCGACTCAGATTGGACAACCGCGAACTCAGGAAAAGGGGCGGGGGGTTGTTCGGCGCGAACCCACTGACGGGGAGCGTGGGAGTGGTGACCATCAACCTGCCCAGGGTCGGGTTCCGTGCCACGAGCGAGGACGATTTCTACTTTCGTCTGGGTCAGATAATGGATGTTGCGCGTACCTCCCTGGAGATCAAGCGCAAGGTGCTGGAGCGGCATACCGAGGAGGGGCTGTACCCCTACAGCAGGCACTATCTGCGTGCGGTGTATGAATGCTTTGGCTCGCACTGGGCCAATCATTTCTCGACCATTGGTATTGTGGGCATGAACGAATGCTGCCAGAACTTTCTCGGGGTTGGCATTGCTCATCCCCAGGGCAAGAACTTGGCCAAGGCTGTGCTCACGTTCATGCGTCGCAAGCTGCAGGACTATCAGGACGAGAGCGGCCATCTGTTCAATTTGGAGGCCACCCCTGCGGAAAGCGCCAACTATCGCCTGGCCAAGGCGGACCGGAAACAGTATCCGGGCAGCACCACCTCGGGCACTCCGGAAACGCCCTACTACACCAACTCGACGCACTTGCCGGTTGGCTGCACGGATGACCTCTTTGCGGCGCTCGAACACCAGGATGACCTGCAGACGCTTTACACTGGAGGCACGGTCTTTCACGCGTTCCTGGGAGAGCAGGTGGACGATTGGCGGCAGGCGCGTCTCCTAGTGAGACGCATCGCCGAGGGGTTTCATCTGCCGTATTTCACACTGACGCCGACCTTCAGTGTGTGTCCGGTACACGGATACCTGAGTGGAAAGCATAGCCACTGCCCACACGAGCATACCGCAGAGGAACTGGCCCGATTCGGCACCCCTGCGTGAGACGCGAATAACGCTACCCTCTAGTGGGGAGCGGAGCTACGGAGCATCGGAGGACGGAAGAACATGGAGAACGCCGAAGTCAAGACCAACAACGAAGCGGGTGTAGTATCGGGCGCGAAGCGAGTAGCCTGTGAAGTGTACTCGCGGATTGTGGGCTACCTCCGTCCGGTGGCGGACTGGAACAAGGGCAAACAGCAAGAGTTCTCAGAGCGCAAGACGTATCAGGTTCCCGGAAATGGACGCCCCGAGGGGCCGTCGAACTAGGCTTGTCTCCGGCGGACGACGCCTTGGTTTCACTCGTTGACCCGTGATGTCGCGTGACTTGAGTGGCGTTGGCTCTCGCGAGGGAGAGCCATTGCGGGTCAAGGGCGTTGTCCGTTCCTCTCTGATCGAGTACCCCGGCCACATCGCCGATGTGGTGTTTGTCGGTGGGTGCAACTTTCGCTGCCTCTACTGCTACAACCGTGACCTCGTACTGAACCACGAGTCGCTTCCGGACCTGCCCTGTGACCAGATACTCGGTCAGAACAGGGAGCGCGGTCGATTTGTCGATGGGATCGTGATCAGCGGTGGCGAGCCGACTCTGCAGCCGGGCCTGGAAGCGTTTCTCACTCTGGCCCGAGAGCGCCATCTGTCCATCAAGCTGGACACCAACGGCTACTGCCCGGACGTGCTTCGCCACTGCCTCGAAGCCAGGCTGGTGGACTATGTCGCGATGGATATCAAGACGAGCTGGCGGCGCTACTCCGAGTTGACCCAGGTTGAGGTGGATGTACGGCGCCTGCAAGAGTCCGTTGCGCTGATCCTCGCTGCGGGGATTGAACACGAGTTCAGGACTACGGTCGTGCCGGGGTTGGTCGGCCTGGAGGAGGTCTATGAGGTCGCTTCAACCATCCGCGGCGCACGACGCTATTTCCTCCAGGCATTTCAGGTCGTCCCGACAGTCGGCTGGGGAGAAGCGGTTCCGGTGCGCACGCCCGATGCTGGGCTGATTCAGCAGATGATGGCTGTCGCTGCGGAGCAGGTGCAGGAAGTGGGCGCGCGCGGGCTGCTCGAGGGCGCGGACGCGGTCATATCCAGCGCCAGTTGAGATTGACCGGGCGCCTGCTCCCGTGGTAAGCTAGAAGGCGTCACGACGGGGCCACGAGGAGGAAGCAATGAAAGTGAATCGCGAGGTTCGGCAGAGCCTTCGGGCTGGCGGTGCGGTGGTCGCTCTGGAGTCGACGCTGATCACCCACGGTCTGCCGTACCCGGACAACTGGCACACCGCCAGCGAGATGGAACAGGCAGTCAGAGAAGAAGGGGCAGTGCCGGCCACAGTGGCAGTACTGGGTGGGACGCCGACGATTGGTCTGGACGAAGAGCAGCTCAAGTACCTGGCCCAGGCCAAGGGTGTGCGCAAGTGCAGCCGCCGCGACCTCCCCATCGTCACCGCGACCAAGTCGGATGGGGCAACCACGATCTGCGGCACGTTGATCCTGGCTCATCTGGCTGGTATCCAGGTTTTTGCCACTGGCGGTCTCGGAGGAGTACACCGGGGACACGCCTTTGACGTCTCCGCTGACCTCGACGAGCTGGCGCGCACACCGATGGTCGTTGTATGCTCAGGTCCCAAAGCGCTGTTGGATCAGGAAGCTACACGGGAACGCCTGGAGACCCTGGGTGTGCCTCTTCTCGGCCTGGGAACGGACCGAATGCCCGCCTTTTACTCCCGCGAAAGTGACCTGCCCGTAGACCAGCGAATCGAGACAGTCGAGGAAGTGGCGCAGATTGCGGCTGCTCGCGACCGACTGGGCCTGACGGCGACCATTCTGGTTTGTGTGCCGGTGCCCGCGGCCGACGAGCTGCCCCGCAAAGAGGCGGAGAAGGCCATCGCGGCGGCGGTGCGAGCCGCGGAGGAGCAGGGCATTCGGGGCGAGGCGGTCACACCGTTTCTCCTGGGCCGCATCAAGGAGCTGACCGGCGGACGCAGCCTGAAAGCCAATCACAGTCTGTTGCTGAACAATGCGCACGTGGGGGCCCAGGTTGCCCGCGCAATGGCGCAACTGAAGCAAGCCAGCCGCAGCATCAGCATCTAGCCCACCTGCTCGAGTTCAGAGAGCGCCGCACGGCTCCGTTCCGAGCGGGAATGCTGCGAGGGGGGGAGAAATGGCCGCTGGCATCACATCGATGGACGCTCAGGTCGAGAGTCTGCCCGAACTGGTGGGTGAGATTCTCCCTCGCTACGCGGCCAGCGCGCGGACTCGGATCGGAACGGTCATGGCCGCAGCGGTACGGCAGGTCTATGTGCTCGGGTGCGGCGACTCGCACATGGCCGCCGTGGGCAGTGAGCTGGCATTCTGGACTCTGGCGGGGCTGCCTTGCCGGGCGGCCACAGCGCTTCATTTCGCCCGCTACATCGCTCCGCATCTCCAGGACGATGGCGGCGCGCTCGTCATCGGCGTGTCAGTCTCGGGCCAGGTGGCACGCACCGTGGAAGCCCTGCGCATGGCCAGGAGGGTCGGGGCAAGAACGCTGGCCGTCACCGGAGACGCATCCAGCCGACTGGCTCTATCCGCGCAGTGTGTCTTCCCGGCAGTCGTTCCGGCCATGGCCACTCCGGCCCCTTCGCCCGGCGTCCGTTCCTATATGGCGTCGCTGGCAGCGCTGTACCTCCTTGCTGTCCGACTGGGAGAGGCGCGAGGATTCTTGACACCTCAATCCGCTGCGTCGGCGCGGGACGAGCTGCGCTCGCTGCCGAGACTCCAGGCCGAAGCCATCAGGACCGGAACAGACCGCGCGAGCGCCTGGCTGGCGGCCACGGAGGAGATCCACGAGTTCGTGTTCCTGGGCGCTGGTCCGGCCTACGGAGTGGCCCTTTTCGGCGCAGCCAAGATGCTTGAGGGGAGTGGGGACTCGGCCTGCGGCCAGGACCTGGAGGAATGGGCACATCTGCAGTACTTTGCCAAGGACGTTGCTACTCCCACTGTGGTCATCGACTGCGGCGGCGCTGGCTACAGTCGCGCTTGCGAGGTCGCGCAGGCAGCCCGGGCAATCGGCAGAAGAGTGGTGGCGGTCGTCCCCGCTGACGAGAGGTGTATCGCAGGCATTGCCGACGCGACCTTCCCGGTGCCGGGGGCCCTGCGGGAAGAGTTCGCTCCGCTGCTATACAGTGTTCCGCTCATGTGCCTGGCGAGCGAGAGGGCGAGGCTGCTGCGAGAGACTCCATACCGCGGTTTTGGGGGAGGGCGCAGCAAGGCCGAAGGCGGGGGAGCCAGTCGCGTCCAATCCAGTGCATTGCTCCCGGAGGTCGACGGATGAAAGCCCTGACGCTGCGAAACAAGCCCGTGCGCACGATTGCCGCCCTGCACCTGCCGCCCATGCCCTCGGCCAGTCAGCCAGACGCTTGTTCGTTGACGGAGGTGGTGGGCTACGCCCTGCGCAATGCTCAGGTCGCCTTTGACAACGGCATCGACGCTCTTTATCTGCAGGATTTGGGGGATTATCCGGTGGCGCGGCGCTCACCGGAGCAAACAGTCGCTCGAGTTGCCGTGATCGGCCGTGAGGTCAGGCGGATGTACCCCGGTGCGGTGCTGGGTGTGTGCCTGATGGCGCACGGTGCCAGGGCACCGCTGGCAGTGGCGCAGGCCATGGACGCGGATTTCGTTCGCCTGAAGGTCTACCTCGGGGCAATGGTTAAGGCCGAGGGGCTGGTGGAGGGCTGTGCGCGTGAGGCCATCGAGTACCGGGCCGAGATCAGGGCCGAAGGCGTGCGGCTCTTGACCGACATCTATGACCGAACCGGTGTGCCGCTGGCACCACTTCCTTTGCCCGAAGCCGTCCGGCAGGCGGCCACCTACGGCCGCTCGGACGGCATTATTCTCACCGGTGCCGACCTGGACGAGACTCTGTCTATGTTACGCGAGGTCGAGAAGAGCGACCCCGGAGTGCCACTGATCATCGGGGGCGGCGTGTCGGCGGCAACCGTGTCACTGGCATTCAAGTCGGCCGATGCGGTCATTGTCAGCACGGCGCTCAAAGAGATCCCCTCGTGGAGCCAGAAAGCGCTAGAGTCAGACTGGGACCCGGACAAGGTCCGCGCTTTTGTGGCTGCTGCCAGGGCCTGACCGGCGAGTAATAGACACCTGCGCTGGAGGCGGTTGGAGACTGATGGGTATCGACTACTTCACCTCGGGCGGGATGCGTATCGACTATGTAATTACGACCGATCGCAAAGCACGCCTGCGCGAGATGGGCGGCAACGCCATCTACTCTGCGGTGGGTGCCAGGATCTGGTCGGTGGCTGTCGGGATCCTGTCGCGCGTAGGTGAGAACTACCCAGAGGCGTGGCTGCATGAACTGGAGAGCGTCGGCATCGACACCGACGGTGTTCGGCGGATCCCGGGCTGGCAGGACCTCCGGACGTTCTACGCGTACACGGACCAGGAGACGCGCGATGACATGCGTCCGGAAGACCATTTCGCCGAGATCGGGCTGCCTTTGCCGGAGGACCTAGTCGGCTATGTGCACTCTACTCCGGGTCAAGACAGCGAAGGCTTCATCCCCGTGTCACCCAGGCCCGATGATCTCATTCCGTCCTACCTGGGGGCCAAGGCCGCCCATCTGGCGCCACTCGAGCTTGCAGCTCACTGCTCGCTCTGCGGGGCGCTGTCGGCGGCCGGCATTTCCACGACGCTCGACCCGGGCGAGAGGTACATGACCCCACGGCACCTGGATCGGGTGATGGAGATCCTGGGGCAGGTAGAGGTCTTTATGCCCAGCGAGCAGGAGGTCCGGTCTTTGCTCGGCCCGGTTGACCTTTGGGACGCGGCCTGTCGCTTTGCTGAAGCGGGGCCACTGGCGGTGGTCATCAAGGTTGGGGCCAGAGGGGCGTTGGTCTACGATGCCCAGACGCACAAGAGGCACCATGTGCCTGCCATCGCCGCCCGGGTCGTGGACGTGACGGGAGCCGGTGATTCCTTCTGCGGCGGTTTTATGGTCGGCTATCATGAGACAGGCGATCCTGTGCAGGCAGCCTGCTACGGGGCAGTGTCGGCGTCGTTCGTTCTGCAAAGCTTTGGCGCTCTCTATGCCACACGTTTTGGCCGAACGGACGCTCTGCCGCGGTTGGCTGACGCTCGAGCCAATGTTGACCGCTAATCAGAGCCACTCTGCCCTGGTGACGATGCGGCCGGGGTGGGCTCGAATGAGCAGCGCCATTTGCCCAGCGAAGCGCGGTCGGGGGCGGCCCGTCAAGAGGGCCCGGCAGTAGCTGCCCTTGAGCGTCGGTTTCGCTGGGTGCGTCGATAGCGCGGGCAGGTCGACAGGGCCAGCAGCCCCAGGAGGTTCGATGGCGTTGTGGGGTAGCCCTGCTGTGGGCCGTACCAGTTTCCCGGTGGCCGAATCACTGCAAAATCAGGTTCCAGTGGAGGCGCAATGGTCTATCGCATCTTTGCCAAAGCCAGCGCGCTTGACCGGCTCATTGAGCGCTACCCCTGCCGGGTGAAACCGTCAGAGCCGGAGCGGCGATGGCAGATTGTCCAGATAGGACCAGTGGTCTTTATGCGGTGTGTCGAGGTGATCATCGGTCCGCAGGGTCTATACTTGCACGTCAAACCTGTCTTGAGCACTTACCAGCCCATGCTGATCCCCTGGACCGAGTTCCACTCGGCACGCCGTGCCTTCTTGCACTGGAGGGACGCGCGCCGACTGGAGATAGGCAGGCCTGCTGTGACTTCGCTGACGGTCTATGGTCGACTCCTTGATGACCTGCGGCCCTTCCTTCCTTCGGTTCTGGTGGACGGCCTGTGACTGACGAGCGTGCAGCTGAAGGACGCCCGCAACCATAGTTCCTTGAGCGCGAAAGGTAGAGACAGTGGCACCCAGGATCGTTTCGCTCGCTGAGGCTGCTGCGATCATTCCTGATGGGGCGACGCTCTCTCTCTTGGCGGTTTCACCACGCAGCGTCACCCCATGGCAGTGGTGTATGAGCTTGTTCGGCTGAGACGCAAGAACCTCTACCTCTTTGGCCATTCTCCGGGCAGTGACTGGGATCTGCTCATCGGCGCGGGGTGCGTCAAGCGCGTCGAGCTGGCGTATGAGGCTGACGAGGCCTTTGGCACCATTGGCCCGCGGTGGCGCCTGGCGGTGCAGCGGCGGCAGATTGAGTGGGAGGACTATTCCAACTTTGCCATGGTGGCCAGGTTTACTGCGGGCGCGATGGGTTTGCCTTTCATGCCTGTGCGAAGCCTGCTCGGGAGCGATGTTCTCGCCATGCAGGCTCTGAGCGCCGAAGCACGCGCCGGCGATCCACGGACCTCGCCGCTCAAGCTCAAGGTCATGGAGTCACCGTTCAAGGCGGGCGACCGTGTGGTGCTGGTTCCGGCGACCAACACCGAGTTCGCCGTGATTCACGTGCAAAGGGCCTCGGCCAGTGGCATCGTGCATCGAAGGTCAGTCCTATGCCGACGTGCAACAAGCCCTGTGCGCGCAAACGGTCATCGTCACGTGCGAAGAACTAGTCTCGGAGGAATCTCTGCGCAGGGAGCCGGAGCGCAATCAGATCCCGCTTTTTGCCGTTCAGTATGTGTGTCCGGTTCGCTGGGGTGCGCATCCTTATGCCGTATACAACTACTACGACTATGACCCGCGCCAACTGAAGAGCTATCACGAGGCGGCGGACAGCGATGACGGCTTGGAGCGCTACTTGCAGCGGTTTGTCCACGGCGCGAAGGATCACTCTGGCTATCTGGAGGCAGTTGGTGGCCTGGAGAGACTGAACTCACTGGTCGCTGATCCCCAGTATGGCTACCAACCGACGCTGCAGCGGCGGAGGTTGAGCCAGTGACCACCTTTAGCTTGACCGAGTTGATGGCGGTAACGGCAGCCCACGAGGTGCTGGACGGGGAGGTAGTCTTCGCTGGCACGGGGCTGCCGATGTTGGGGGCCATGCTCGCGCAGCGCACGCACGCCCCTCGTTGCTGCATCATCTTCGAGGCGGGGACCGTCGCCAGCCAACTGGCCCATCTGCCAATGTCCGTAGGGGATCCTCGCGCCATGCGTGGAGCGGCCATGGCCGCCGGACTCATTGAGGTCTTTACGTACGTGCTGCAGGCAGGGCGAGTCGATGTGGGTTTCCTGAGCGGGGCTCAGATCGACCGGTTTGGCAACATCAATAGCACTTCCATCGGCGTCGACCCGACCCACCCGCAGGTGCGTTTCTCTGGCAGCGGAGGCGCCTGCGACATTGCCTGCCTGGCCCGGCGTACGGTGATCATCGCGGTGCACGAGAAACGCCGCTTCCCGGAGCGGATTCACTACGTCACCAGCCCGGGCTGGCTCGAAGGGGGAGACAGCCGAGCAAAGGCGGGACTGGTGAGGGGCGGGCCGAGTGTCGTGGTGACGACAAAAGGGGTAATGAGGTTTCGCCCAGATGGCCACGAGATGTATCTGGCCAGCTACCATCCGGGGCTGACGCCTCAGCAGGTGGCTGATGACACGGGCTTTCCACTGGAGGTCGACGGGGCAGTCGAGACGCCCGCACCGAGTGCGGAAGAACTCGAAATCCTGCGCCGAGTGGTTGATCCGGAACGCGTGTTCCTCAGGTAGCCCGACTAGCCTGTCCAGGCCTGCTGAATCCGTCTGATGGCATGGCCGCTGAGGCGTCTGTAGCGCGCTCCCTCTTTGACCAACAGCGCGAGGATCAACTCCTCCTGATCGACCCAGAAGAAACGACAGGCCAGCCTGGACCGTTTGCGGTCGTAGAGGCTCACTTCGTCCAGCTCATCCATACCCAGCTCGGCGCGTGCGTCTTTGCTGACCTTGCGCAGCATGGCAACCATAGCGGCCGTGAGCTGTGCGTCCAGCGAGGATGGTGAGGTAGCTATCGGCAGCCCTGCACTGGTGGCAAGGATTGCCGCGTCGAACGAGCCAAGCCCGCTGAGCTCGGTCAGTATCTGCTCGAACCTGGTCGATGCCGTCTGAGAGTTGCCTTTGGGTGACGTCATTGCTCTCCTCCCGCGATCCTAAGGATCGGGTGGTTCGTTCAGGGTCTGATTATCGTCCCAGATTGCGCAAGAAACCGTCCAGTCCCCGCCCTCTGCTTGGTGTCTCGGTCGGCTCTGCTGCCGGGGAAGGAGCAGGAGCCTGTGGCGGTGCCTGGGGCTGAGGTTGTCGCGGTGGAACAGGCGCCGCAGGCATGGCCGGCGGCGGAACCGCCGGGCGGGTCTTGAGCGCCGCCTGAAGCTTGGGCACGGCGACATCAGCGGTGAGATTGAGCAGCGGAATGCTTATCCGCGGCTCGCACACGATGCACAGACAACCGCCCTGGAGCGGCTTGAGGAGCACTCTCCCCCCAGCGTAGACCAGGTCAATGTCGACCTTCTTACGCTTGGAGGCCCGCAGACCAGCGATGGCCTGTGCGGCAGTGTAGCCCACAACAGATAATGAGTGGTCTCTGGCTAACGTGCGCAGCGACACGGCAAGTATGTCGCCGGCTTCATCGCAGACAAAGCAGCCGTTGACGCCGACAACGTTGCTGATGGTCCTCAGGATGTCTTCCATGTTTCACCCCATCGCTACTGCAGAATGCTGACGACTTTGGCTGCGACCAGTGCCGGAGAGGCTCTTTCCGACAGCAGCACCCCCGCGTAATAGTCGGGGCGCTCAACGATCAGCAACCGTGTCCCGGCGCCGACGGTCTCAACTACCCCGCGTTCGAAGGGACCCAGGGCCAGACTCTCTCCGATCTGCGATGCGGCGCTGCCGACGAACACCGCCACGGCACCTTCCCTGTCCGGATCCTCGTCCGTGTCAGCCGCAATGACGTTGCCATCATGAGCGACAATGACTGCTCCGGCAACCCCATCGAGCGCGCGAAGGCGTTGCGCCAGACCATCATGTGATGCGGGAGGATCGGCCGGTGCTGGCTCATCGACTATGCCGGCAAAGGCCGGGGCACTCTCGTCCACGTGCTGCATTCCTTCGAGAAGCAGCGTGGACCAGGGGGTGGTCACGGTGCGTTTGGGCGATGAAACTCCTGGCTCAAGCTCGAACTCGCCGTCTTCCCAGGAGAGCATCTCATTGAGGACCCTGTCGCCTTCCTGGTCGCCAAGGGTCATATGGGTGATGTTGCCGTCGGCAAAGAACAGCACGCCTTCCTTGTCCCCGTGCCTCACCGCCAGACGAGCCTGATTCATCTCATTGCAGTTGACGGAGATCAAGCTCGCCAGGCTGATATCTCTGAGTTTGCCCTGGACTGCCATTCACCCACCTCCTGATGCGTGCTACTGCAGTCTCGCAGTCAGCATGCCAATCATCGCTTTGAGCGTATCAAGAACCCCGATTCCTTGCGTGGCCACAGCCGGAAAGCACCTGGCTCCCGTGCTGCCGAGCAAACCGCGCAGCGTATCGGGCGGCAGGGCCTCCGGGAGGTCCTGCTTGTTGAACTGCACCACCAGCGGAAAATCCTGGATGTTGCGGCCCATCTTGTCAACCAGCCTCTGCAGCTCAATCCACGTGCGCAAGTTGTCGGGCAGCCGGTGGCGCTGTGAGTCTACCACCAGGACCAGACCATCTGCCCCTTGAAGCACCAGCTTGCGCGTAGACGCATAGTGGACCTGGCCGGGGACCGTGTACAGACTGAACCTCGGTCGAAGCCCCTTGATCTCTCCCAGGTCGAGCTGGAGATAGTCGAAAAACAGGGTTCGGTCCGCTCTCGTCTTGAGAGAGATCAGGTCGCTGCGCATGCTCGGGTTGGTCCGTGCATGGATGTACTGCAGATTGGTCGTCTTGCCGCTCAACGCTGAGCCGTAGTAGACGATCTTCATATTCAGTTCGCGCTGCCTGGAGTTAATGAACATGGCTGCGGTGGTGCTCCCCAGGGCCGCTGGTTATTACGGGCATAGCTCGAGCTCGCGAAGCGAGAGTGACCATCAGTACGAGACTAGCCGTGGCCGCTGGTCGGCCCGTTGTTGAACAGGCTGTCGATCTGAGCCTCAAGCTGTTGGGCCAGCTCCGCCCCCAGAGAAATCGGCTGCGGTTCTTTGGTCTGTTGCTCGTTGAGTGCTGCGGCAGCTCGTTTGGCAAAGAGCCATACTGCTCCGGCCTGACTCTCCTCACCGAACACGGTGGCCAGCAAAAGGTCCTTGTTGACCTCGTAGGTGTAGATATCGGTGTCCGGGCCCTGGTGGTGACTGGCGCGAAAGTCCGAGGGGTTACCCAGCTGGGACGCCAACTCTGCCGCAGCCGAGTAGGTGGCGGCGATCAATGCACCCAGGGTCGGCAAGTGCAGCCCGTAGGTTTGACCGGCAGAATCTACCGGGTAGCCCGCAGCGGTAATGAGCAGAACGCAGCGCGCCCTGGTATCGCCCAGGAGCCGCAGAAGGATGTCGTGTGTGTTGGGCAGCGGTGCCGGCGGAGTTGTGCCAGGAGCAGTTGGTGCAGGCTGCTCGGCGGGGAGGCTGGCCGGCGTCTGGCTGACCGCCTCCGGAGCAGGTTCTGCCCGGGCGGCGGGTGCAGTGTCTGGCTCGCTCACAGAGCCGGCGGACGGGGCCAGCAGTTCGTACACGGCGCTGAGGGAGAAGGGCTTGGCCAGGTACCCGTCCAGCTTCCACCTTTGCGCTGTTTCCCGCAGCTCGGCCGGGCTGGATCGGCCAATCACGAGGAGTCTTGCTCCAGGGGAAGTACTGCGGGCTGCGCGGGCGAACTCGGCCAGTGCGAGACCAGGGGTATCAGCATCGATCAGAATGAGCAAGTAGGCGCCACGGCGAAGCATGGACCAGGCATGCCGGCCGTCGCCAGCCCATTCCACCGTGTAGCCGTCGCCGCAGCTCTGGATGGCCTCCATCACGGCCACCCGGGTGAGGGGCTCACTGTCCACGACTAGCACGAGTCTCGGCTCGGTGTGCTGTGCCATATTCCCTCCATCAATGGCCCGCCTCTGACCGCCCGGGGCGGGAATACACCGCCGATCAGACGCCTTGGCAGCGTCTTGCGGCGCAGACCGACAGCAACCACTTCTGCGCAGCCCAAGAATGTCGCAGCGGTTGCTCACCTATCAGGACGGAGAACTCGTACAACAGATTCTAGGCAACAACAAAGCAACTGTCAAGTCACCGAATGTTCACATTTTGTTGCGGAGCGTCTGCCTTTCACCGCTGGACTTGACGAGTCCTTCAAAGGGCGATATCATCGCTCCAGAATACCCAGTCTCGATGGGGAGGGGAATCAGTGCTCCAATACGCCTCCTTCTTGTTGCTTGCAAGCGCGGCTCTGTCGCTGGTCCTGGCCGTGGCGGCGGCCCGAAGGCGGCCGGTACTGTCGACGCCGGCGCCGGTGGCGCTGGCCGCTGCGGCGGGGCTCTGGGCCGTGGCTGAGGTCCTGAGACGTACCAGCGGAACCCTGGATGTGGCTACTTTCTGGCTTGGGGTTGGGGCACTGCTGGCATCGATTGTGCCAGTTGCCGGGATGGCGCTGGTTCTTCAGTACACCGGTCGAGTCCGGCTGCTTACTCGTCCGCTTCGATTGTTGGTACTGGTAGAACCGCTGATTACCGCTGCCGCCATCCTGACCAACGAAAGCAAACACTATATGTGGAGCAAGCTGGAACTGGTGGGTTCACCCAGGCCCACATTGGTGGCTTCGCCGGGGCTGTGGGGGCTGGTTCACAGCATCTACGGATATGGGCTCTGTGCTGTCGCCACACTGCTGTTCGTATCGTGGCTATTCAAGTCGAAGCGGTCGATCCTGGGTTCGCGCTCAGCACTGTTGCTGGCGGCGGCGCTGCCATGGCTGGCCAAATACCTGTCTGTCATGCGCGTCTTGCCTCAGGCTGGAGTCGAGCTGACGCCAGTTGCGCTGTTTGCTTCCTGCGCGATCCTCTTCTTTGCCCAGGTGCAGAACCGGTTCTCGGGGTTGCTCGTCCCAGCCGCTCAGGCGGTTTTCGGCGGGTCTACGGACCTGGTTCTGGTGGTTGATTCGGCCAACCGTCTGGCCCACCTCAACCCTGCCGCCGAACGAGCAACAGGACTCGTGCCTACCACCGCCACGGGCAGGCCGCTCTCAGAGTTGATGCCGGACTCGGACCTGGTGCGCGTTCTAGAGGGGGTGCGTCCGGCTGAGGCGGCGGTCACTGTGGGTAGCGGAGCCTCGGCCCGGTCGTACGACCTGCACGTTGTGCCCCTATACGGGGCGCGGGGTCGCGCGTCAGGGCGGATGATGATGCTCAAGGACGCGACGACCCGCCACCGCACGGAAGAGGTGATGGCCGCTCTGGCGCGGACGGAGCGGCTGTACATGGCCGCACGCTCTCTCATATCGCCCAACGACCCGCACGCGGTACTCCAGGTTACCGCCGAGACGGTGTCTCGTGCCCTTCCTGCCTCTGGCGTGACCGTGGTGACCTTTGCACCAGGGATGACCTCGGTCGCGGACTGGGCCCGGACGCCGCCTGAGCCCGCCGGCCAGTGGGCGCCCGCTCTTGCCGAGTTGACCGCCGGTCTGCCTGGCTGGGTGGTTGAACACAACCAACCGATCCTCACGGCCAAAAGCGCTGCCGATCCTCGCGAGACAGCGCAGGAGCAGCGTCGACGGGCCGAAAAGGACATTGGGTCGCAGATCATCGCGCCTTTGGCTGCAGGAGAACGAGTCCTGGGTCTGCTTATGGCAACGAACCGGAGGAGCGAGCGGGACTTTGCCCGAGCGGACATGCATCTGGTGACTGGGCTGGCGAATCAGACGGTGGCGGCCTACGAGCGGGCCTGCGCTGTCACTGCTCAGGCCGAGCAGCTCGCGTTGTGCAACGCAGTGCTGGAAGACCAGGGGGCGATGCTCTGCCGTCGCGATAAGGAAGGAACCGTCATCTACGTCAGCCCGGCCTACGCGGGCTTGTTCGGGAAGACACCAGAGGAGCTGGTGGGCACGCAGTTCAATCCGGAGCTGCCAATCGCAGAAGGGGACCAGCAGCAACTCGGTGACCTGGCTGCGGTGGACGGGTCATCGTCGGAGAAGGCCTTTGAATGTCGCCTGGTCGTGCCAGACGGCGAGATCAAGTGGTTGCGCTGCACCCTGAGAGCTGACACGGACTCGCTGGGGAACGTGCAGTCCGTTCAGGAAGCGCTGGAGGACATTACCACTTCGAAGGAAGAGAACGAGGCGCTGAAGAGCAGCGAGCTGAAGCATCGCGGGCTGCTGGATAGCATTCGCAGCCCACTACTGGCACTTCGTCCAGACCTGTCGATCCTCTACTGCAATGAGGCCTTTGCCGCGCTCACCGGACAGCTTGCGTCAGAGTTGGTCTCGCGGAACGCTCTTGAGGCGGTGCCAGCGTTGGAGCAGAGCCAGTTCTGGACAACGATTACGCAAGCACTGGACTCGGGCGCGGTCTGGGACGCAGAGGCTGAACTGGCAGGGCGCTTCTGGCATGCGAGAGCGACGCCGACGTCCTGGGGCGTGTTGCTGGCCGCAGAAGACATTACCGAGCTGGTGCAGGCCCGCGACAAGGCTCTCGATGCTTCGCGGCTGAAATCCGAGTTCCTGGCCACGATGAGCCACGAAGTGCGAACGCCGATGAATGCCATTGTCGGCATGACTGAGCTGCTGCTGGACATGCCACTCAAGCCCGAGCAGCGCGACTTTGCGCGCGTGGTGCTGCAACAGACCAACAGTCTGCTCTCGATGATCGAAAACATTCTCGACTATTCCAAGATGGAAGCAGGCAGGCTGGAGCTGGAGCCGAAGGATTTCCAGATGCTGGGGCTGGTCGAGGAAGTCATTGACCTGGTTGGGCCAAGTCTGCGCGACAAAGACGTGCGGATATTGACCCAGATTGCGCCGGAGATACCTTCGTGGTTGAGAGGCGACTCGGCCAGGCTCAAGCAGGTGCTGGTCAACCTGGTGGGCAATGCCTGCAAGTTCACGGAACAGGGCACAGTACTGATCCACGCCGTTCTCGAAAGCCAGGGAGCTCAACACGTGACACTGCGTGTGGAGGTCAAGGACACCGGAGTAGGGATCCCGGCCGCCGTCCAGGGCCGGCTGTTTGAGCCGTTCAGCCAGGGCGACAGCTCTACGACGCGCAAACACGGCGGGGCAGGTCTCGGGCTGGCCATATCCAAGCGGTTGGTAGAGCTGATGGGTGGCCAGATCGGCATGCAGAGCGAGGTGGGCGAGGGTACCACGGTGTGGTTCACGGCCAACTTCCAGCCATCGTCATCGCCGGACCTGGCCGTTCTCGAGCCGGACTTGCACGGCCTGCGCGTTCTGATCGTCGACCGCGATCCGGATGAGGCGCATATGCTCTCGGGACACCTCACCTCCTGGGGAATGCAGACCGAGTCGGTCGGCGGACACGAAGGGGCACGCTCGCTGCTGGCCAATGCAGCGGGCGCGAGCAAACCCTACGACGTTGTCCTGGTTGCGCATGACCCGCCGCTCGCCGACGCCTTTGCGCTGCAGCAACTGCTCGCCCAGTCAGCCTCGTTGTCGTCGACCAGTCTGGTTCTGCTGGCGAATCCGCATATGGATACGCCTCACGGGGCCCCGTTGCGCGAGCTGTTCAAGTCGGTTCTTCCGACCCCGGTGGATCCGCCCACCCTTTTCAACAGTCTCGTGGATGTCACGCTGGGGTTGCCTCGAGTGCGGACGACCCGGCTGGCCGAAGCATCAACTGCGCCGGCACCGCGACTGATCCTCCTGGCGGAGGACAATCCGACCACGCAGACGATGGTGCTGCTACAACTGCAGCGCCTTGGGTACAGCGCCCACACAGTATCCGATGGCCGCCAGGCGGTGAATGCCGTAGCGGTGGCGCCGAGCGCCTATGCGATCATCCTGATGGACTGTCAGATGCCGGAACTCGACGGCTTTGAGGCCACTAGAACGCTGCGCGAGAGCACGGGCCCTGGCGGACGCCACATTCCCATCGTCGCGCTGACCGCTTACTCCACGGAGCAGGACCGTCAGAAGTGCCTGGATTGTGGCATGGATGACTATATCAGCAAGCCGGTTACGCGGGAACGGTTGCGCGAGGTGCTCGAACGATGGATGCCGCCTGAGGCCCGGCCAGGAGCTCTGGATGGTGAACCAGAGTCCTGGGAGCCCGACACAGGCAACCATCAAACGCGCAGAGCGAACGGTGCGGCTCCTGCCGAGGATGCCGACGCCTGAGATGGAGCGCCGACAGCGATAGCCGGGGAGCAGGAGGGACCAGCCCACTCCCTACCGTTGGAGCGTGGTGCGTCGCTCGGAGGCGCCTCTTTGGCCTTGCGGTGCGGTGAGGCGCTCGGTGCTCGGAAACGGCCCTAGGTCCAGTCGACTCCTGGAGAGTGTGGAAAAACCGCCTGAGGAGCACGAACACAGTCAGGGCATGCTGTTCGAGCGGG
>MWCV01000031.1 GCA_002070215.1 Chloroflexi bacterium ADurb.Bin180
CCCGCCGTGAGGCGGCGCTAGACGATGGCCGACATCGATACCCTGCGCGACCGGGTAGAGGCGCTGCTGGCCGACTCGGGCAACGTCGAGTGGAGCACGACCGAGCTGGACCAGGCCATGAGGCTGGCCCTGGCCGACCTCAGCGTGGCCCTGCCGGTGCACAGCGTGACGACCATCGATGCAGTCGACAAGACCTGGGAGTACTCGCTGAGCGCGGTGAGCGGGCTGGTGGAGGTGACCGAGGTATGGTATCCCTACCTGGCCGGCCACCCGGCGCTCAAGCGGCCGCATCCGGTACGCTGGCGCACCATCGACGACGCGACGCTGCTCCTCGAGATGGACGAGTACCCCGACCCGGTCTATGACCTGCGGGTGTTCTTTACCCGCAGCCAGACTGTGGCCGGGCTGGATGGAGCGGCGATGACCACGGTGAGCGAAGCCGAAAAGGCCCTGCTGGTGCGGGGCTGCGCCGCCTTTGCCGCCCTGGCCAAGAGCCGCGACGTGACCAACGAAGTGACCATCGGTGCGGGCGTGCCGGAGCGGCTGAGGGAATGGGGTCTGGCTCTGCTGCAGCGGTTCAACGCCGGGCTGGCCGCGCTGAGCGTGATGGCCCACCAGGCCGACGACTCGCGCCCGGAGGCCTGGGGAGGCGAGGTGTAGCAAGCGGCGGGCGCGCCGCAGCGCGAAGAGAACGAAAGAGCCGGAGCAGGGCGACCTGGTCCGGCTCTTTGCTTACTCAGCCTCTCGCGGGCGGGGCGGCTGCGCCGCTCACTCCCCTTTGGTCTTGGCCTCGCGGCGGCGGGGGATGAGGCGGATCAACTGGCGCAGGGCGCGGTTCACCGCATCCGAGTCGGGAAAGTAGAGGCGCACATCGGGGGCAAGCACCACCGTGGCCGCGCGCGGTTTGCGCGCCGGTTTGGCGGCGGGCGTCGCGGCCGTGCGGGTCACGCTCTTGCGGCGGCCGCGAAAGGACTCGCTGTGCTTCCGGCTGGCCGCGGTCGGCGTCTTGCGCTCGGCGGGCGTTTTCTTGCTGGCAGCGGGCGTTTTCTTGCTCGCAGCCGGCTCTTTGGCTTTGGCAGTCGTCTTGACCATGGCTGTGCTCCCAGCCCGCGCGGTTGGGTCGGCCGGCCAGGGCCGGCTCTGCGCCACAGTATACAACCAAAATGCAAGACGCAAAAACGGCCCGTGCGACACGGCACGGGCCGTCGGTCTAGCGCGAGGTAAAGGCCTGCTGTACCACCAGCGGCAGGTAGGCGCGGCGCCAGTGGACGGTGGCGGTGGCGCTGGGCGTGGGTGTCGGCGTGTCGGTGGGGGTGTGGGTGGCGGTAGGGCTGGCAGTGGGGGACGGGCTGGCCGTCGGCGTGGCGGTCCAGGTAGCACTGGGCGAGGGGCTGGCGGTGAGGGTGGGCGTGGGCTCGGGCAGGAGTGCCAGGTCGCGCACCGGATTGGCCCGCAGGTCGGCCACGCTTAGCGCAAACGAGACGCTCTGGTAGCCCGGCGCGCTGGCGCTGAGGGTCACAAAGGTGCACTGGTTGAGATAGAGGCCCGGCAGGAAGAGCTCATAGCTGCCATCTGGCCCGGTCCAGGCGATGTGAGTACGGGCGACGCAAAAAGCCACGCGCACCTCGGCCTCGGCAATGCCGGTGAGCGGCCCGGGGACCGCGGCCAGCACACGGCCGGTGAGGATCAGGTCGCCGGGCGGCGTGGCCGTAGGCGTAGCGGTAGCGGTGAAGGTGGGCGGTGGCGGCGTGGTGGAAGTGGCGCTCGGTGTCACGCTGGGTGTGGAGGTATGGGTAAAGGTAGGGCTGGGCGTGACCGTCGGGGTGTCGGTGAGGGTCGCAGTGGGGACCAGGGTGGCGGTTGACGTTGGCGTGTGAGCGGCAGTGGAGGTGGCCGTGGCCGAGGCGGTTCGCGTCGGCGTGGGCGTATGGGTGTCGGTGGCGGTCGCGGTAGCGGTAGGTGTGGTGGTGCGCGTGCCGGTGGGCGTTTCGGTAGCGGTAAGGGTGGGCGTGGGCTCGGGCAAAGGCGGATGGGACAGGGCGTAGATGTCAAACTCGCCATTGCGGCCGTCCTGCCAGGTCAGAAAGAAGGAGGCGGTGGCCTCCATTGTGATTACATCGACCTCACGCTGGTTACCCGGCGCCAGGCAGATGGCCAGGGCATCACCGGCCAGAGCGCCCGACGAGTTCACGTGGCGCGCGTAGATATCGTACTCGCCGCTGCGGTCATCGGCCCAGGCCACCAGCCACTGCTCGAGCGCCTCGTTGTAGGCCACGGACGGCTTGAGCTGGTGATCACCGGCCACGGCGATGGGCAGCTCGCTGCCGGAGAAGGCGCCAGTCTCGAACAGGGCCTGGCCGTAGATATCGGCAAAGGCCTCCCCCGCGCGGCAGTCCTCCCAAACCACCAGATAGCGCTGCCCCTGAGGCGAGTAGGCCGCGGCGGCGTTGTACTGGTTGCCGGCGGCGGTGCAGATGGCGATGTCCGAACCGAGTAGCTTGCCATCCGCGCTCAGCCGCTGGCCCCAGATGTCGTAATGTTCGCCGTTGCGGTTGTCGTGCCAGACCACCAGGTACTCGTTCAGATTCGGGTTGTAGGCGATGGACGGGTTGAACTGCCAGCGCGGCGCGGCGGTGACCAGAAAGGGCTCGCCCAGGGGCGAGCCGTCCGCGGCGAGCAGCCGGCCCCAGATGTTGATCGAGCCGTCGGACCAGACCACCAGGAACTGGTTGTCCACGCTGTTGTAGGCCACGTCGGGATCGACCTGATAGTTGGTGGCGGAGGCGATGTCGAGCAGGCCGCCCACCGGTGAGCCAGCAGAGCCAAAGCGGCGGCCGCGGATGTACCAGGTGTTCTCGGAAGCCAGGCCGTCGGTCCACACGACCAGGTACTGGTGGGCCGACGAGTTGTAGGCGATTTCCGGCTCGAGCTGGTCCTTGGCCTGGATGGCCACGGGCACGTCGCCGGAGGCGAAGCGTTCGCGCGGGTAGGTGAGCCGGCCGTAGAGATCGGCCGCATCGGTGAGGCTGCGGCCGTCCTCCCAGACCACCAGGGCGCGGTCCTGCGGCGGGTCAAAGGCAGCCGCGGGCTTGATTTGTGGTCCGACGGCGGTCGAGACGGGGAAGGAGAGGTCGGGCCCGGGCAGGACGGGCGGGTCGGCGGAGGTAGCATCGCCCGGAGAAAGCAGGGCGAGGGCAGTGGCGACGAGGATGAGCAGGGCAACCCAGCGCAGTCGAGCCATGGCCACACTCCTTTCGCTCGAGGGGATGTCGACAGTATGACGCGGCGGGATGGTGCCCGTGTACGGAAGGTATGATAGATCAGGGGGGGAGGAGGGTCAAGTGACGGAAGAGAGGGATAGCCTAATGTGGGACAGGCTGCCCCTGCCATGACGCAGGGCGGAGTACCAGAGCCGGTACTACAAACGCATCCCGAGGTTCGTAGTGCACGCTCTGACCGCCCGCCCCGCTTGACGGGGCTACACCTGCCCCGCTCTGCGGGGTCAGCGGGTCTTGCTCTCCCCCGCTCGCCGATGAAAGCGGGCGATTCCTCCGCACCGGCGCCGCCCGCCTGCCCCCCTAGCGGTGCTTGAGCACCAGCGGCAGGTAGAGGCGCTGCGCCCCCGCGGGCTGACCCAGCACGGCAAAGACGGACAGCCCGTTCACCCCCACGCTGACCCGGCTGATCTCCCCGTCCACGCTGCCTCCCAGTGCCAGCCAGCGCTGGCTGGCCTCGTTCCAGCGGTAGATGCCCAGCGTCGGGCTGAGCACGCCGCTGGCGACCGGCGGGTAGTGCATGTGCAGGTAGGCCGTGGTGTTCAGCGCACTCTGGCCGGTAGAGACCAGGATCTCGTAGGCCTCGCCCACGCGCACCAGCCCGTCCTGCCCCGCGCTGCCCACCGTCACCGGTTGGACCGACACCACCGCATCGCTGCTCAAGCTGCCCGCCGGCAGCACCAGCTCTACCACGTCGTCGGGCGAGCGCACGATGGTGGCCTCGCTGGCCACGACCGCTTCGATGCGGAACGGGACCAGCTTTTCCACGGTGAAGCCCTGGGTGCTGGTGGCGAAAACGCGCACGTGGCCCTGCACCCCCCAGTCCGGGTCGAGCGTGGCCACGGCCGCATAGCGGCCCGACCCGCTGTCGTAGGCCAGGGGGACGGTAAGCGGCTGCTCGGCGGCGACTGGCCAGATGACCGCGCCGGGCGAGCCGAGCAGACTGGCCGTGATTTGCGCGCGAACCTGAATCTGCGTGGCGCTGACGGGCACAACGCCGGCCTCCACCGTGAACGGATTCGGCTGCAGGGCCAGCTCGCTCGCCGCCGCGGCGCCGAGAGCCGCCGGCCCGGCCGTGCACGCCACCGGCATCGAGCCGGTCGAGTTGCCCTTTTGCGCCTTGAGCGTGTCGCCGTTCTTGGCGCCATAGATGACGATGTGCCCGGCGTCGTCGGTTACGCCCTCCGGCAGGTCGGGGTGTGCTCCCTCCAGCCAGATCTCCGTGCCCGTGATGGGTTGGCCATTGAGGCTGGTCCACAGATCAAAGGGCGGGCAGGCGCCGGCATAGGCGTTGGTGACCACGGCGTCGCGCCAGCTCGTGACCGGGATGGCGGCCGGACCAGGCACGATGGCCCCGCGCTCCACGGGCGAGCGCAGGATCCAACGCGGGGGATTCTGCGTGTCTTTGAAGCGTCGCAGAACCGTCTGCCAGGTGCTCTCGCCGCCAGAGGCGGTGTTGTGCCAGGTGTCGGTGCGGTGCTTGTGGTTGGGATCAAAGGTCGAGCACAGCTCGCTGCTCTTCCATTCGTAGAACATGATGCTCGAGCGGCGGGCCTGCGGGACGTTCCAGAAGCCAGAGGCACAGCCGATCGACGTGTCGTTGCCTTTCGCGTCGAGGTACTCATCCCACAGGCCAAAGCCGTAGTGGCCCCACTCGTGGCCGAAGACACTCCAGGCCACGGGATCCGTCCACGAGTCCGACAGCGACGCATAACGCCGGAAGATGCGTCCCACGTAGAGGTGGTTGTCGCCCGCGTTGCCCATGGTGATGCCCCAGACACTGGCGCAGGGCCAGGTCTTGTTGTGGAGCTGCACGCGGATGTCGGTGGCGGTGCTCCAGCCAACGCGGTTATCCTTGATCTCGATGTGCTCCCAGAAGAACTGGCCATCGGTATAGTCATAGACAAAATCAGAGGCCAGCAGCGTGCCGGCGCGCAGGTCGTCCAGGTAGGCCTGCGGAGCATCCCATTCCACCGAGAGCATGACGTTAAAGCCGATCAGGGGCTGGTCGCGGCGCACGGTGAGCACCGGCGCCGGGCCAAAGTTGAGGTCGCTGACCTGGTAGAGCTGCGGCGTGCCGTCGTTGGTGATGGGCACGCTGGTCAGGTAGACGCGCCAGGCGTAGGTCGTCGGTCGCTTGACGTTGTTCTTCTGGTAGACCAGGTACAGGGCCGAGAGGGTATCACCGGGCACGCAGTTCGGGGCAGTGATGGTGCCGTCGCCCACGGTGTCGCCCAGGTAGGCGTCGTTGAAGAACACCCGGGCACCGCTGCGCGGACTGCCGAACTCGTCGCGCACGGTCACCGTCAGGTCTTTGCCAATGCGGATGGTCAGGTCCGGGTCAACCGGATAGGCTTCCTGGTTGCCGGCCCAGTCGCGCGCCCGGCAGCGAAAGCCGTAGGTGTGGCCCCGCACGCCGTGGAACAGTGCCGAGGTGGCGGTGGTGCCGGTCTGCCAGTCCGACCAGGGGCCAGAGCCGTCGCGGTACTGCACGTCATAGTAGGCGATGCCCGAGCCGGCGTCGGTGCCCGACCAGGAGATGGTCACGTCCGGTCGCTGGAAGTAGAACATAAAGCTGACGGCGGATTGAGGGGCAGTGATGTCGCCGCTGGGGGTCGACGTGGGGGTCGACGTGCCAGTGGGCGACGGGGTGCGGGTGGCGGTCAGGCTGGCCGTCCGAGTAGGCGAAGGCGTGGCGGTAAAGGTGACGCGGCCGGTCGTATCGGTGGGGGTGGGCGTGCGAGTGGGCGACGGCGTACTGGTGGGCGTGGCCGTGGGCGGCAGCGAGTAGTTGATCACCACGCGCGCCGTGCCGCAGTAACGACCGACGCACTCGCGGCCGGCCAGGCCGCGCACAAAGGCGGGCTGGTCATCGGCGCCGCGCAGCACCAGGCCGTGATTGTTGGCCCAGTTCTGTTGCCACGCTCGCACGATGGGCGTGATGTCCCACGCCGGCAGGTAGGAATTGAGCGGTTTGGAGCCGGCCCACAGCCCGGTAATGACCAGGTCGCCCGTGGCCGGGCGCGTGTCCCAGGTCACCCCGCCGCGGCCGGACTCGACCCAGCTTTCGGTCAGGTTGGCCGCGGTCAACTGGACGCGCTCCGGGCCGCTGACGGAGAGCAGGTAGACGTCCAGTTCGGCGCGGTCGATGATGGCGTTGGCGGGCAGCGCGGTGCTCAGGTCAAAGCGCAGCAGCGTCTGCTGGTAGAGCGGCCCGCTGGCTGGCGACAGGGTCGAGGCCACGGTCAGCGTCGGTGCGAGGCCATAGTTGACCGTGGGGTGGGCGCTGTCGATGGTGGCATCGGCAACGGCGTAGAGGGTGACCTGCGTCGTAGCCCCTGCTGCCTGCGCGGTGGAGGGTGAGGGCCGCAGAGCGAAACAGGCCAACAAGGCAACCAACAGTCCCAGAGCCACAACGAACCCATGCTTGCTGCTCATCGTTGACTCCCTTCTGGTGCGCGATGCCGCATTGCATCGCCGGCGCATCGATTGGCCGTCTCTGGCGCAGTATGCATCTGTCTGGGCGGGGAGTCAAACGGAGGGGATTGGGCCAGGCGGGTTTCTCAGCGGAGTGGCGCGGCGGAAGGGTGCTGTAGTAGCCAGCGGTATGGATGCCTGGTTCAGTATCCTATCCGCGGATCGTGACGCTGCAACGCTCAACCCTTCCGGAGGAGCCCTGAACAGTTTGCTTGATAGCTGCCTCACACTCGTTCTGCCTATTCCGGAGCATATCCTGTATGCGCCGGTAGTTGCCCTCGTTGAACTCACCGAACTTGCCGGCCAGGCAGGTGGCCTAGCTTTGTGTCTGACAGCCAGTGGGGTGCACAATCCCGTCATCGTCCGTGAAAGACGCCCCGCCTTTGGTCTCTGTGGTCTCCCAATCCGCGCCCGCCCACCGCTTGGCGTCCTCCTCCGAGACCGTCAGCCATATGTCAAAGCCACCGCTCCCGTCAATCTCATTCAGAGGGGTGGTGGGGCACCGCACCCACTTCCCTTCCTTCCACACTTCCTGGTAGCCGGTGTATAGCTCTTGCCGGTAGAGGGGGCCAAGCTCCCGCGTGCCGTCCTTGTTGATGATGTCCCTGATGAAGTATATCATATCTTCTCCCCTAGAAGGTTGATGGCGCCCGCAAGTACGGGCACCCGCGTCCACCGCGCCGCCATTTGGTCCACCCCCACGCGCGTGGGGAAAACAGGTGGCGCCGACAACTGCCGCCGCCTTACGGCGGTCCACCCCCACGCGCGTGGGGAAAACACCCGGATCGCTACCCTCCGTTCCCCGGCCACCGGTCCACCCCCACGCGCGTGGGGAAAACGCGATCCATACGCTTGCGGCGCAGGGCGGCTGCGGTCCACCCCCACGCGCGTGGGGAAAACTTCGCCCGGGACATTCCCGCCCGGGGCCGGTACGGTCCACCCCCACGCGCGTGGGGAAAACGTTGGCCCATTCGGTAGAGCCGGCCTTCATGCCCGGTCCACCCCCACGCGCGTGGGGAAAACATTCTGGCTGCCCTCTGACCGGCTGCCAGTACCCGGTCCACCCCCACGCGCGTGGGGAAAACGCGCTCGCCGATGTGGACGACGCTGGAGATTATCGGTCCACCCCCACGCGCGTGGGGAAAACTTCTGGATGAAGACTGACCGGCTGCCAGTACCCGGTCCACCCCCACGCGCGTGGGGAAAACTTCGCCCGGGTCATTCCCGCCCGGGGTCTATACGGTCCACCCCCACGCGCGTGGGGAAAACGCGATTCGCTTGAGCCCAGCAAACCCAAACGTCCGGTCCACCCCCACGCGCGTGGGGAAAACTAACCCGTGTCAGTGACGGCAACATCTGCACACGGTCCACCCCCACGCGCGTGGGGAAAACTGCGGCTATGTCACGTCTACGCGGCGGGTCTCCGGTCCACCCCCACGCGCGTGGGGAAAACGAGGCAAAGGCGTACCGCAAGCGTATGGATGCGGTCCACCCCCACGCGCGTGGGGAAAACGCGCCTTTGGCTTGGTGTGCCGCCACGCAGGTCGGTCCACCCCCACGCGCGTGGGGAAAACTCCCCGGCAAGCTGGACAGGGTACTGACGACAGTCGGTCCACCCCCACGCGCGTGGGGAAAACTGTACTGGCCATTTGACTATTCAACAGTATTGCGGTCCACCCCCACGCGCGTGGGGAAAACTTCGGCGTCTATGGTGATTGTTAGCTCCAGTACGGTCCACCCCCACGCGCGTGGGGAAAACTAGGGCCTCTGCCGACTTGCTGCTCCACAATACGGTCCACCCCCACGCGCGTGGGGAAAACGCCAACATCACGGAAAAGACCGTCACCGACCGCGGTCCACCCCCACGCGCGTGGGGAAAACCAAGCTTACGGCGGTTAGGCGGTCTGTCATCGCCGGTCCACCCCCACGCGCGTGGGGAAAACCTGATCCACGCCGTCTGGTCAACGGCAGGGCACGGTCCACCCCCACGCGCGTGGGGAAAACCCTTCCGCTCCACACGAAAGGCGCCCGGCCTCTGCAGTGCGCTCTAGCTGGTCTGTGGCTGGTGGCCCCGAATGCGAATGAGCTGGAGCCCCTCGCAGTCGATCACGTCTCGCTCGGTGAGCCCAAAGCAACGCATCTGAAAGTGCTGCTCGGTGTTGGTTGTCCAGGCCTGAAAGACGCTGCCTCCCCGGGCCTTTTCGCAGCACTTGGACCACAGTCGATCCCGAACCAGGGCCGACACGTGACCCACAAAGACCCCCGGATGCGGCTCCAGGAGCCAGCGGGTCAACTCACCGCGTAAAGATGGCGGCACTTTCTGCAGCACAATGATCATCATACGCGGCTCTCGGCGACGCCAGTCGCGTCAGGCGACCAGAGCAGGGACGGCAGACCAGGGTCCTCGTCGGCATCTGCGCCCGTTTCGCCCGGGTCGGGGCCGACCTGCAGCAGCTCGTCGATGTCCGGCAGGATGCGCTCCAGCAATCTGGCCTGGCGAAAACTCTCGCGGCAGGCCGTCCGCACCCGTGCCTCGACATTCGCTGCGGACTCCCCTGCGATGCGAAAAGCCACGGGGATAGTCAACTCGACCTTGTACAGGTCCGCGATGTCATAGACAAAGCTAAGCTGCCTGCCCGTGTGGATAAAGCCGAGCGCAGGCGAGTAGCCGCCGGAGACGATGGCGGCATGGCACAGCCCATTGAGCAGGGCATTGGCTGCCGACAGGGCCCGGTTCACGGGGTCGGAGGCGGCCCATTGCGTGCGGTCGTAGCGTCGGCCGGTCCAGGGCACCCCTGTGGCGCGGCTCGCCCGGGCGTAGGCGTCGCGCACGCGTACGCCTTCCAGGCCACGCACCTGTTCCAGGCTCAGCGAGGGGTCGAAGTCAGCGCCGAAGCGTCGGCGATACATACGGCGCACCACCTGCATGCGCTGGTCCGGCATCGAGCAGAGCTCGGCCTGACGAAGGAGGTGGTAGGCTTTGCGCGTCTCGCCAAACCCCTGGCCATAGCAGCGCGTTCCATCCTCACCGACCCAGACGATGGTGCAGCCGCTCTCGGCGAGTACCTTGACCGCGGCGTGGCTGATGTTCGTCCCGGGCCCGAGCAAGAGCACGCACAGGTTGGCCACGGGAACCTGAACACGGCCCTCGTCGTCGCTGAACTCGACGGCGCTGTCGAGGCGGTTGACGAGCGCCTGTTCCACATAGACATAGCTCAGACTGTCTCTCAGTTTGGGCAGCTCGTGGAGGTCCCGCACCATAGCGCTCAGGCTCCTCTGAGGGGAGCCAGCGACAGCAGGCCAAAGCCATAGCCCTTGGCCGAGCCAATGCCGGCCTCGACTGCCGACACGAGCGCCCCGGGGTCAAGCACCTGCAGCACGCCGTCGTACAGCACGGCCAGATGGCTCTGCTGCCCCTGCTCGTCGCCGGTGCCTTTGCGGCTGCGCAGGATGCCCCGCGGGGTTACGGTAAGAGACAGGACCTGGCAGCCAGCCTCACCCAGCTTGCGCTCGAGCCAGGCGCGCTGGTCGGGTTCGCGCATCAGTCCGAGCCGCTTGCCGGCCCGCTTGACGGTGGGGTTGGCCAGCAGACGGAAGCAGCAGGCCATTCCGGCCGCCAGTCGCAGGTTCAGCGGTTTGAACTCGGGCGGCGCCGCCAGTACCGGCAGGTCGACAAACACCTCTGCCCAGTCTGGCTGGCACTGCGATTGGACCAGCACCTGAGCCGAACCCTGGGCTTCCTCCAGCCGAAACAGCAGCCGCGGGTCGTGCCCGGAGCCCATCGAGAGCCGCTGGTGCATGCGGTAGGGGTTGGCCGACCAGAGAAGGGCCGCCCTGCTCTGGTTGAGCCGGAGCCGTGAGAGATAGATCATGGGGACACCTCCTGTACGGATAGCGGCACGTCCAGAGACAGCTCGCGAACGAACCTCGGCAGGAAGGTACGGTGCCCGGCCGAGTTGACTTCATCCAGGCGCATGGCGCCCTCTCCAGGGAGACATTCCACCACCGCGCGCACGCGGCCCGGTGATTCGCCCGGGCGCGGCACCAGGGCTGGCCAGGCGGCCAGGGCCGCCTCGAGCGTCGGGTAATCGCCCGCTCCCTCGAAGGGCGGGCGAGCCGGAGGGCAGCAAAGACGACCCAGGAACAGCGGCCAACAAGGGCTCTGTACAGCCTCGGCCAGACGGGCGATGAGGTCCGGTTCCCCGCGCAACGCAGCCAGGAAGGACGCATCGCAGAGGTAGTAGCGGTTGGAGACAACCGTTTCGGGCCGGCCGGTCGACTGGGTGCGCTTGACCTTGCCGTCCGCGGCCAGCACACCCCCGACAACGGTGTGGTAGTCCACCAGCAGTGTCCCCGGGCGGTCGCAGCGCACGCCCAGCCGCAAGGCGGTGGAGAGCTGCCTGAGGTCGTCGTCCTGCCACAACCCCAGGGCACAGCCCAGCAGGCCGACCAGGCCGGACTTGGTGGGCTCGGGGGCGGTATCGCGCACGGTCCAGCGCGCCCGTTCACCCCAGGACTGGAGCGGGCCTTCCAGACGCAAGAAGAGAGTATTGGCCATGGCTAGCCCTCTGGAAGGCGAGCTTCTAGCCACGCAGCCAGGGCCGACAACGAGCCCGCACGCTCGGCGCCGGGCAGAGCCCAGTCGCCCGTGGCGATAAAGCAGCGCCGGGCAGCCGGCTCGTAGACCGTGTCGAGCCGCTGCAGATAGTCGGCCAGAGCCGCGACAGAGGCATCGACCAGGGATTGGTCCGGGCCGGCTCTCACCGGGCGGACGAAGGCGTTGGCGCAACTCACAGCGAGGTTCGTGGGGCTCACCTCGACCATCACCCAATCGGGTGGGTTCTGGGCGGCAAAGGAGTTCTGCTTGCCCGAGGGTTGAGCCAGGACGGATGCCCTGAGCAGGGCCAGCACGGCGCGGCGGGCGACGCCGACGTCCTGCCCCAGGTTGGTCAGGAGTTGCTCCCAGTGCAGGTTGAGGTAGCGGTAGTAACAGGAGCTGTTGAACTCGACATCACCGATCATGCCCGCGCCGGGATCAGTGGTCAGGTCATCTATGGCGGTGTAATAGTCGGACTCTTGTGTGAGGGCATGAGTCGACAGAGCATGGCTAACCTGGACCGCGGCGTGCACGTCTTCAAAGGCATCCGAAGTGGTCATTCGGCCAAAGAGGGCGATGTCTACGGAGCGAGGCAGTACGTCGCTCTTGAGCTCGGAGGTGATCTTGTCGATCTTGAGCTTTTTGGTGTCGTTCCACTCCCTGGGTCCGTGCTTCTGGTACAGCTCGACCAGTTTCGCCGCCAGGCGAGGCAGCTCGTCGCCACCGACAAAGATCAACTGTTTGGTATCGAGCTCAGGAGCGGCTTCCTCCGCGGCGGCACCTTCGGTCGGCTCCTCTTCGGCCGCCTCTTTGCGCGATTCGCGGCCGATTTCGGCTACCCGCGAGAGGATCGCGGTGCGAGCGCTGGCGTCGACGTTCATTCGTTCGAGCTCTGCCGCCAGCAACTGATGCAGCTTTTTGGTGCGCGTTCCCAGCAGGCCATCGGCGGCAAAGGCCTCGGCAAAGACCTGCGACTTGCGCATACTGCGTTTCAGGCACTGGCTGGAAACGCGGCCGCGGCGGTAACCGCCAAAGAAAGCGTCTTTGGGCGCGCCTGTGTCGTCGCGGTTGAGGTTGGAAGGGGCATAGTTCTGCAGGATGTGAAACTGGATCAGCATCTAGTCCTCCTTGGTAGATGTGGTCGTGCCAGCGAAATAGGAGCGGGCCCATCTCTGCTGGACGTAGCGGTCGGGGTGGTTCCAGGCAAGCAGGTTGCGCAGCAGCAGCGGCCAGTCGACGCGCACGCGGTTCGAAGCCAGAAAGCGCACTGCCTGGCGCAGCCGAAAGGGAAGCTGAGCCGAGTCGGCGTCGAGAAGATACTCCATGCGCCGGTCCAGCCCTTTGGCGTTGAAAGCGGTGCGTGCGCGGCGAAGGGCGGCACCCAGGTCGCTGCCAGAGGTGGAGCCGGTCAGCGGATACAGTGTGGCCACCAGGAAGTAGGCCCATTCCTGGGCCGGGGTCACGCCAGGTGGCAGAAGGGAATAGAACAGGGCCAACACGTCCCGCGCCTCGGCCAGGGTCTTGCCGGCGTTGCGCTTCAGGCGCGCCCGGTCGCCGGGGTCGAGGCGGGCCAGGCGGGACACAAAACGCTCACTGGTCGGATCGGGTTGCACATTGTGCATTTGCTTCCTCCCATCCCTGTTGTCGGGCGAAATCTCGCTTGAGCCGGAAAAGGGCTGAGCGCATCCGCCGCTCTGCGTCGACTCGCTGGCGGAGACTGGCGGCGTTGTCTCCCACCAGAGCGCAGGCCTTGAGAAAAGCTGAGCGGGCCTGCCCCTCAACGCACTGGGTCCAGGTCCGGAGAACCTGATCTCGCGGAGCATCGTCGCGCGCCAGCTCCACGATGAATTCGCGGAAGGGAGTGGCCAGGCCTGACCACAGCTCATCACTCATCCAATTGATGACGGACTCGTTGCGTTTCGTCTTGCCGCTGCCGCCGATGGCAGAGCGCAGCGCTGCTCTGAGTTTGGCCGCACAGTCTCCGGCGAAGGACAGCGCATCCTCGACCGTCAGGCCGGCGCTCTCATCTGCCAGCAGGCCAGCCGGGATTTCGAAGGCCGCGTCGGTCCACTCAAACACCTTGGCCTTCATGTCGGTGCGCAGGCCGATGCAGCGCACCGGAAAAACCCACTCATCGCCCGCCAGTCCCAGGGCCGCAGCCTGGTCGAGCACCCGCGGCCGGATGGTTCGCTCCTGCTCTTCGCCGCGGGGAGCCTCCAGGAACAGGGAGGCGAACTCACGCCAGGTTGCCTTGCCTGCGGTTGGGCGAAGGGACAGCGGCGGTTTGGGCGAGTCTTTCGGGCGGAGCCGGTAGGCACAGAAGGGATCGAACCAGAAAGGCGCGTCTTTGGGCCGGCTCTCGCCCATCTCAAAGACCATCGTGCTGACGCCCCAGGGAAAGCGGCGACCGCAACGCGTGCAGGAACCGGTCATGGGCGTCGGGTGCAGGCGGACCCGGCGGGCGGGAAAAGTGAGGCTGTGCAGGTAGCTCACCTCGAGCACCTCGGCGCTGCGCGGAACAAGTGCGGGCCGCGTCCACCAGGCCAGGTCCTGCTGGCAGGATGCGACCTGAGGTTGATATTCCGGGAGCATCAGCGAGGCAACGAGGCGGTGAAACAACGTCTTTGCGGCGGGCAGCACATAGATAGGCGGCACGCCATTGATGGATGGCCGGAAGGTACGACCTTCGGAAATGGCGAACGCTGGCACCGCGGCGAGCCCGCCGGCGGCGCAAGCGGAGCAGTACAGGTACCGTGCCTCCAGGCCGTGGCGAAAATGCGTGGCGTTGGATCCCGCCGGCACCTCCGGTGTCAGCTGGGCCACCGTCTTTAGCGAGTCCCCTTTGGCCGGTGCAAGGGGCAAATCACAGCTCTGCAAAAAAGGCTCATCCGGCGAGAACAGGTCAAAGCGGTGGCCGTACTGCGCGGCAAAGCGGGAGAGCGGCTCGGCCGGAAACGCGCTGCTGTCCCACAACCGCTTCAACTCGCCTTTGCTGCGCGGGTCAAGGGCCGCCTGGGCAATGGCCGTGAGCAGCCGGTGAACCCCCACCACGATTAGAGGCGAGGGTTCGAGTATCGCCCGGAACTCGTGGGCCCGGCGCAGCGCGCCCTCGAGTCCGAGAGCCTCTACGGCACCGTCCGGCTTTTGCAGTGTGATCCAGTTCTCGGTCCACAGGTCAAAATGCGGTGCGTCTTGGCGCGGTATTGTCAATCTCTACCCTCCTTCTTGGTCACCAGCCCCAGAGCGGGATCCAGCACAAGCTGCCAGTTGCCCGCGGGGGTGTTCAGGCTGGCCTGGCCCCCGGAAAGCCACAGAGGACAGTAGTCACGCAGCAGCGCCGATTTGGTGAACAGGACCGGGCGGCGGTCCATCTCTTTGCGCAGGGCCTGCACAACGGGCCGCGTGCTGATGCGCAGGCTGCGCCGCAGCAACTGGAGCTCCATTTCCCGTGAGGCGGGGACATTGAGGTCGAGAGGGGCGCCGTCGGGAGACAGGCGCGCCTGTGTTCCCTGCCGTTCCAGCGGAACGATGGCCAGCGAGTCCTCACCCAGGCGCGTCCGAGCGACGATCCAGCCGGTGCCATTCTCGTCCTCGATATGGCAGAGCCCGGCCGCCGCGTCGGCAATCGAATCATGCGCGTTAGGAGCAGGGACCAGCCGCTGGCGCGCTTCCTGTCTGGCGTCGGCAATTTCCTTCTGCAGTTTGTCCCACGCTTTCCGCAGCGCGTCGTCTGGCTCGGGCGGCGCAGCGTCATAGACGCACTCGATCAGGTGCCGGTAGTCAACCGGCAGATCCAGGCGGCTGCGGCCGGCGAGCACCTGCCACGTCTGCCGCAGGATGTACTCGGCATAGACGTAAGCGTCAGTCGTCAGGTCGGGAGCACCGCCGGCAGCACTCGCCACGTTTATGTAGAGCACAGGACTAGCGTGAGCGGCAGGGCGGGGCCGACGGTGGCGATGCAGCCGACCGGCTCGCTGCAAGAGCAGGTCCACTGGAGCCAGGTCCGAGACCATCACGTCCAGGTCGAGGTCGAGACTCTGTTCCAATACCTGGGTGGCAACCACGATGCCGTTCTCGGGGCGGCTGCCGTCGGGCCCATAGAGTGACGTCAGTTTTGCCTCCAGGTCCTGGCGCTGGTCCAGTGGAAACTGAGAATGCAGCAGCATTGTGTTGCGGCTCGGCCCGGCCAGCCTGGCCAGCTCAGCGAAGAGCTGCTGAGCGCGCCGGACGGTGTTGGTAATCCAGCAGGCGCAGCCGCCGTCTGCGGTGAGGTCAAGCAGAAGGCGTGCCTTTTGCCCAGCATCCTGGTCGCCCAGTGACAGGTGCTTGAGGCTCACCGTCCGGGATGGCTGGTAGGCCGGTGGTGAGCAGTAGTGGCGGCCAGCGTCACTGGCCACAACGAGGCTGGGATACGCGGACCAGTTGGACTCGTGGCAATCGCGGCCGGTGAACGCCCGCGCCAGTGCAGCGCGTCGCTGCTGTGGCAGGGTTGCAGAGAGGAGGATGACCGAAGTGCCGAGCCTGGAGAGCCACTCCAGCAGGCGCTCGATGACGGTAGTCATATACACGTCGTAGGCGTGCACCTCGTCGATAATCAGGACTTTGCCTGCCAGGCCAACCAGTCGCAGTGGGCTATGCCTGACGTTGAGCGCTGCCAGTTCGGCCTGGTCGATGGTACCCACGCCAAAAGGCGCCAGCAGGGCTCGCTTGCGCGGGCCGAACCACTCCAGTGCCGGCCGGCCCAGGTTGTCTCCACCGTCAAGGCTCTCGAGGCGCAGATCGTCTTCCACTAGGAAAGCCTGGCTGTGCACGAGTTTGGCCTGAGTGGGCAGCCGCAGGTTGTCGCTGAGGTGCCGCTGGAGACGCGAGAACATCTGATTGCTGGTGGCGGTGGTGGGCAGGGCGTAGTAGAGATCGTCCGAGCCAGTGGCGACGGCGATGCGGTGTGCCAGTGCCCAGGCCGCCTCCGTTTTGCCTTCGCCTGTGGGCGCTTCGATTACCACCAGACAGGGTGCGGTCAGAGCCTCATCGGGAATTGCGTCCACGGCAAGCTGCAGAGGCCGAGGGTTCGCGAGCCCGGCAAACAGGCAGCGGAACGCCGCCGGTGCAGTGCTGGACGTCGGGGCAAGGAACCCGGCAGCGGCACAGGCCGCATGCGCGCGTGCGGCCGAGAGAGGCGCGTATTCCTCGATCGGGCTGCCGGCAGCGGGCACAAAGAATTCGCTGTTGGAACCGAGCCAGTCGCACAGGGTCACAAAACCGCACAGCGCGGCCAATGCTGCCGACACGTTGGCCGGTTCGAGCTCGCTGAGTGCCTCACCGGGCGACAGGATTTCCAGCAGGCGGCGCGCCGCTGCCGCGCGCAGCACAGCCCATTCTGCAGGTTCGCGCGAACGCAGGTGACGGCCAATGGACTGCATCTCGGCGCAGCTACAATAGGCGCCGTGGTGGGCGGCGACCACATCGCGGAGCAGTTCGCGCATGAGGACCGGCAGAGTCGGCTCGCTTCGCCAGGCACCCATCACGGCACCACCGATGCTCGAGTGTGGCGGCTGCAGGCCCACGGGCCTGAGGTCGAAACCCTCGCTGAGCAGGCGCGCCCGCTGCTCCGCATTCTGCGACTGGAAGGGGGTAGAGATCTTGCCGATGTCGTGCAAGGCAACCAGCCAGGGCACCAGCTCACGCACGCGGTCGGGGTCGATCCCCAGCGCACAGCTCAGCACCCGGAGCCAGCGCGGCGATGCGTCGGGGCCGAGAAGAACCTGGGCCACGCGACCGGTGTCGAGCATATGGTGCAGCACAGGGTGCCACTGGGGCGTTCCCTCGACGGTCTTGCCCCAGCAGCAGGAGAGGCGAGAGTGCACGACCTCGTTCACGCCGCATACCTCCCCGCCGCGGCCTTCAGCTCCTCGCCAATCTCCTTCCGCAACTCTTCCGGCGCGAGCACCTCACACTCCGGCCCCCAGCCCCGGATCCACGGCTTCATCTCCAGCGTGTGCGCCACGCGCACCTTGAACAGGCACCCGCCGTCCGCGCACTCCTCCAGCACCTGGCTGCCGTGCCACACCGTCTCGGCCACGCGGCGCGCTACCTGCGGGGTAAAGCGCAGCACGACCTGCACCGTGCCTTCGCCGTACATCACGCCCCAGGCGCTGCCCAGCAGGCGCAGGGCATCGAACCCGGGCGGAACGCTAAAGCCCTCGTTCAGCAGGGTGGCTTCGGCAATGCGCTCGAGCTTGAAGGTGCGCACCTCAGCAGCGTGGCTGGCAAAGCCAATGACGTAGGTGGCATAGCCGGGGCTGGAGGGTTCGAGGCAGTAGGGGCTCAGCTCCGTTTCACGCAGCTCGGTGCGGCCGGCGGTGTAGTAACGGATGCGCACCTTGCGGCTGATGGCCCAGCCCAGGGTGATGGTGGCAAAGACACGGGCAAAGGGCGAGTCCTCATCGGCCAACCGGCTGCCGGCCAGGGTGAGGGTGGGGCTGGCCACGCCGGCGGGCAAGGCACCGGCCAGGGCAGCCAGGGCGCGACGGACGTATGGGTTGGGCTCGTCGCTGACGCGGTCCAGCAGGCGCGCCGCCAGGTAGAGGGCCGCTCCCTCCTGCAGCGAGAGGTACAGGGGCGGCAGGGCAAAGCGGTGGCCCTCCATCAGCCGCCAGGTCCAGCCCTGGTCCAGGATCAGGGGGAGGCGGAAGGGCTCGTCCTGCAAGTCGGCCAGGTCGCGGTTGATGGTGCGCCGGTCGACGCCGCATTTCTCGGCCAGCTCGGCCACGCGATAGCCGCGCGGGTTCAGGTAAAACAGGCTCTGCAGGTGGATCAGACGTACGCTGCGATCCATACACTCACCTCACTGTGAGATATTGTCTGTCCTCGATTATAGGCCAAAATGCGACAGGGAACGTCGCGCTTGTGGCCGGCCTGTCACGCATTGCGCCGTTCAGCCGAGCGCACCAAGCCGGCCCGGCGCCCGGGCCGGCCGCACGGCGCGGCGCTGCTCTCAGCCGGCGGGCCTGGCCTCCTTCACCCACAGCACCGTGAGGGCCGACAGCACAAACATCACGCCAAACATGACCATCATCCACACATAGCCGGTGTGGTCGGCGATGGACCCCCCGATGTAGGCGCCGATGGCCCCCGCGCCCGCTCCGGCCAGGTTCTGCAGGCCCAGAAACTCGCCGGCCCGCTCGGTGGGAATGATGTCTGTGCCCAGGGCCCACGAGGCCACGTTGAACAGGGCATAGGCCAGGCCGATGATCGCCGCGGCCACGTACATCCAGGCAATGCTCGGGCCGAGCACGATCACCACCACGCCCAGTGCGCCGATGCCAGCGCCCAGGGCGGTCATCCAGCGCCGGTCAAAGCGATCCGACAGCCACCCGGCCACCAGGCCGAACAGGACGACGAACCCGCCCAGCACCATCGGCAGCAATCCGGCCAGCGAGACGGCCTCCTGGGCCGGCAGAGTGAACTTGTCCTGCAAAAAGTACAGCAGGAAAGAGGCAATGTTGTTCACCGCCACGAGCGCCGCCAGGCGGGAGATGGTCCACCAGATGAAAGGGTGGCTGCGGCGCACAGTGGGATCGCTGTGCACGGCCAGCGAGCCAAAGATGCCGGCGATCACGGCCACGACCATGGCCAGGACGCCGATGAGGCTCAGCACCAGGCGCGAGGTGCTGCCCAGCGCGGCCATCACCACCTTGACCACCCAGCCCAGCCCCAGGATGATGGCGGTAAAGACCACGGTCATCCACACCAGGCTCAGCAGGGGCTTCCAGTCGATGGGCGTGGTGGTGCCCAGCGAGCTCTCTTCGTGCACCAGGAGGGTCAGGGCCATACAGACGAGCATGCCGGCCGCGGTCACGGCCAGGGCCAGGCCGATCCGGCCCTGGCTGACCATCGGGGCAATGACCAGGCCCACCAGCACCAGCGGCAGCGGGATCTCCAGCAGCATCTTGACGCCAGAGGTCGTGCCGCGCTGGTCGGGGGGCACCACGTCGGGGATCAGGCCCTGGGTGCCGCCCTGCGAATAGTTCGAGGCCAGCATCGACAGCAGGTAGAGCACCAGCAGCAGGTAGAAGCCGGTCATCCCGCTGAGGCCGGCCACCCAGGCCATCAGCGCAAAGACGACCACTTCGGCCAGGGTGCCGATAACGACAAAAGGCCGGCGGCGGCCCCAGCGCGAGGGATAGTGGTCGCTCAGCAGGCCAAACAGGGCCTGGGTGAGCACGGCCATCATCAGCGCCCAGAGGCGGATGGTGCCATAGTAGGAGCCCTTTTGCGCTTCACCGACATAGTTCTGCACCAGCAGCGGCACCACCAGGCCGGCCAGGACCTGGGCGCGCAGGGTGAGGGCAAACCAGTTGGCATTGACCCAGATGTGTTCGTACCAGTGCAAGCGGCGAGCAGGTGCTTCGGTCATGATGCAGCTCCTTTCAGCGAACGGATGATGCAGAGACGGCAAGTCCCGCGCAATGGGTAGGGGCGGTTCGCGAACCGCCCGCACGACTCCAAGACACGTACCCCAGGTCGCCAGCACAGGTCAGCTCAAGCCGACGGTGCGCCTCCTGCCTTCGCGGCTCGCCTGTATGGCGATGGGATGGGGGCGGTTCAACCGCCCGCACGACTAAGACGCGTACCACAGGTCGCCAGCACAGGTCAGCTCAAGCCGACGGTGCGGAACCCAATCCGGACGGATCCCACGCGCGGTTGGCCGGCGTATCGAGATAACACTCGTCGGGCACGAGCAGATACGGGTCGGCAAAGGCGGCGGCGTGCGCCTGGAGCTCCTCGGGCGGCTCGTCGCCCTCGTATGGCGCGATCAAGAGCGAGAACTGGAGCGTACGGCCGTTGTAAGACGGGGCGTAGGGCTGGATGTGATCCGCCGCGGAAAAGGTCGTGGCGATGAGGTTGCCCAGGCCGGTGTCCCGGATGTCATAGCGGTACTGGCGGCCCCAGTACGAGCCAAAGGGGTTGAGGCGAACAGACCAGTCGAAATTGCGACTTGCGGATTGCGGATTGCGGATTGAGACGGGAGACCGCCCTGCCTCGCCTGCGGCGAGACTGGCAGCAGACGTGCCGGGTGAGGCTGCCAACTGCTGTCGACCCGTTGCTGCCAGACGCCTTGTTCGTAGCGGGCAAAAGGCGAGGTTGGTCAGCACGTCCGCTGTCTGGGCCACCAGCAGACCCCGCTGCCCGTCGGAGACGGCCACCCAGCCGTGGGTCACCTGATTGTTCACGCTGTCCAGCTCGACATTGCTCGAGTAGGCGCCATAGTCCAGTGAAAAAGAGCTCACGTGGTCGAGATAGTTGTGTTTCCACACTCGCCAGGGGTTGTCCGGCGCGCGCGAGGGTGCCGGGCGGAGCTCAGCCGGCATCACCTCCAGCCAGCCGGCGTCCCAGGCCTGCTGCAGGCGTGTGGCGCGGGCGCGGGAGTAGCCCCTGTCCGGCGTGCGCGGGTACTCGGCGCGCACCGTGAGGTAGAGGTAGGGCAGGCCAGCAGCCAGCAGCAGCTCGCGCTCGAATCGCGCCACCTGCCCGTTCTTGAGGGTGATCGTGCCGGTCGAGCGGTGCAGGCCCACGACGCCGTAGGACTGCGCCGCGACCAGCGACCACTCTTCCACCACCTGGCGCCGGCCGGCATAGTTCAGGCCGCTGTTCACGAACCACTCGCTCGAGAGTGGCTGTCCGCGATAGAGCGCACGCAGCACCTGGCCGTAGCCGTTGAACTCGAAGCGCAGGTACCCGTTCTCCAGCAGGTGCTCGCTGGCGCGGACCGCATCGCCGAGGGCGGGGGCCACGCCAGCGGCGCGCAGGGTGTAGGTCTTGAGCTCGGCTGGTGCGAACGAGTCGACAAAGCACAGGTCGCGGCGCTCTGGCGTGGCGGCGAGTGTCCCCGGCACCACGGCGGTGGAGAGCGGGCGGCCGGCTTGGTCCAGTACGCACAGGCGCTCTGGCGCATCTGGCTTGAGCGGCAGGCGCACCAGCGCGGTCGATGGCCGGGCGGGATAAGACACCAGCGGTGTCGAGAGGCCGCGCGGGAAATCGAGCAGGGAGAAGCGGCCCGGCTCGGGCGGCGGCAGGGCCTGCTGCAGTGCCTTCCCGGCCGAGCTCACGGCGCGCGCCGCCAGGTCACGGGCGGTGGCCTCGCGGGTCAGGTTCATCACCGGCGCGGACATGCCCAAGTGGGTGGTCGAGAGCAGCCGCAGGCGGCAGTCAAAGGCCTCATCCAGGTGGGCGCAGATGGCCGGCGTGGGTTCGGGGCCGGTCAGGCGCAGGGTCTGTAGCTCGAGCAGGCGGGCGCGGTCCAGGGCCGTCCACAGTTGGTGGTTGGACCATTTCTCGGCCCAGGAAGCCAGTCCATCAAAGCTGCCGTCGGCCGTGTCCTGGGTAAAGCAGATCTCGCGCAGGGGAGGGTGCGCCTCCAGGTAGCGGCCGGGCGTGGTGAAGGACACGTAGGGCAGGTCGGCCACGTTCTCCACCAGTCCCTGCAGGCCGCGGGCGGTGGACAGGAGGCGCTGGAGCACGGGCACCTTGTACCCTTCCCAGAACTCGTCGTCGGCGTCCATATCGATGATGAGCAACAGGTCGGTTGGGTTCTGGAGGGCCATCTGCGCGCGGCGCATCTGGCTCACCCAGCGGCGCAGGGTCAGGTGATCGGCCACGTCGCCCGAGCTGTAACACGGCAGCAGCGTCATCGTCTCGGCGATGCCGGGGCAGGTCAGGGTGAGCGGGTTGTAGCGCTCGGCCGCAGAGAGCGGCGGCACAAAGGTCGAAAAGCCGTTGAACGGCAGGGCCGAGTAAAAGAGCGAGATGGAGGTGATGCCCAGCGCCGGGTAGAGGCGCAGGTGCAGCGGGGTGAACATCATCTCCTGCGGGCGGACCATCGGGTAGACGCCATCGCCAAAGAGGTCGCGGATGCCCGAGCCCTGCGGGTTGGACAGGCCGAGCGAGATGGCTGCCTCGAACTCGCTCGCGGTGTGGGCGTTGATCAGCCCGTTGTTGTAGGACATCAGGTGCACTTCATCCCCGGCGGCCCTGACGCGCCTCTGGATGCCTTCGATCACGTCGGGGCAGTGGGCGGGCATGATCTCTTGCAGCGAAAAGCGGTTGTCGAAATCCCACGTGCCGCACACGGGCAGGCCGCGGGCGTTGAGCTCGTCCAGGGTGCGGATGAGGTGGCGGAGGAGGCGGATGTCCTTGCCAAAGCCCAGCTCGTCAGGCGTATCGCCGCGGTACGAGTGGTAAAAGTTCACGTGAAAGCGAAAGGCGATGGCGATCCCTGGCGGCATCGTGTTGCCTCCTGCCGAACGGTGGCTGTGTGACGCGATTATAGGGCAGAATGGGCGCCCCGTACAGGCGCACGGACAGATGGTGTGGAACAACTTCCCGGGGTGCGTGAACGAGTTGCTAGACGGCCCCGCAGCGCCTTTGCTGCCCAAGGTGCACTAGCCAGCAACCAGTCGGCGTTGCCAGTTTCGCTCAAGCGGTTCCTCTCAGGACAGGCTGAAGCCTGTACTACGAACCAATCGAGGTTTGTAGTTGCGCTTTAGCGCTCCCCATGCCGAAAGGCTGCGCCGTGGCCGGAGACTTTGCTACGAACCCTTCCGCGCCCGCTGCTCGCCCACTTATTCCACACTCTCGCAAACACGGTCAGTTTGACATTTCTGCGCCTGATGGGTATAGTGCCGGCGGCAGCAGTGGCGCCTGTGGCCACCGAGCCAGACAGCCAGTCTGTCAGCAAACCAGCACGCCAAAGACACGGATGGACGAAGACAACAGTAGTTCGCACAAACAGAGCACTTCTGACCGAGTGGCCGACGCCGGGGAGGATGCCCCTCCCCAGCACTAGGGACTGCCTCTTTCCCTCAGGTTCGCTTGAACCTGCCTGAATCGCAGTCCTTCGCTGCGATTCTTTTTTTTGCGCAGAGGGAACCGTCGGCGCCGCCGCGTGGTCAGGTAAGCAGCACGGTCGAGAGGAGGCAGGACATGACCACGTTTCTGAGCCAGATTCTGGGCAAGCCGGTGTGGGATTCCACGGGCCAGCGCGTTGGCAGTTGCGCCGATATCCTGGTCGAGGATATCGCGTCGGGCTTTCCCCTGGTTCGAGCCATGGCGTTGAAAAACGGCAACGGCGAGCCGCGGCTCATCCCGGCGGAGAGCATCTCCTGGCTGGCACCCTCTATCATTCTCAATAGCGTCGATCCGCCACCCTACGAGCCAGTCGGTGACGAGGTCTGGCTGGCCAAGCAGGTGCTGGACCGTCAGATCGTCGATACCGACGGCCGGCGCCTGGTGCGGGTGAACGACCTGCAGCTCGTGCGCGCCAACGCCGACGGCCCCTACTGCCTCGGCGGAGTGGATGTGGGCGGGCTGGGTCTGCTGCGCCGGCTCGGCGTAGCCAACCCCACCGCCCGTCTGTACAAGGTGCTCGGCAAGAGGGTGCCCCACTCGATTGTGCCCTGGTCCGAGGTGGCGCCGCTTCAGGCCCAGGAACCGCTGCGGCTCAAGGTGTCGCGCGACCGCATCAGCGGACTGCGCCCGGCTGACATTGCCCAGATCGTCACCGAGCTCGACCGGCCCATGGGCGAAGCCCTGCTCAACACCCTCTCCACCGAGACCATCGCCGACGCGATGGAAGAGATCGAGCCCGAGCTGCAGGCCAGCATCATCGGCACGATGGCACCGGAAAAGGCCGCCGACGTCCTGGAAGAGATGGGCCCGGACGAGGCAGCCGACCTGCTGGGCGACCTCCACCCGAGCCAGCGCAGCAGGCTGCTCAACCTCATGCAGGATGAGGACGCCGTTGACATCCAGAAGCTGCTGAGCTATCCCGATGATACCGCCGGCGGCATCATGACCACCGAGTACGCCACCATCCCCGACGGGCTCACCGTCGGCGAGGCGCTGGACCATCTGCGCCAGTCCGACCTGGCGCAGGAGGATGAGGCACTGTATTATGTCTACGTGTTGGACGAGCACGACCAGTTGCTGGGTGTGGTCGGCCTGCGCGACCTGGTGCTGAGCCCGGCGGATCGGCCGGTGCGCGAGATCATGGAGGACGATCCCATCACGGTCAACCCGCTGCAGCCGCAGAACGAGGTCGGCCGCATCGTAGCCCGGTACAACCTGCTAGCCGTGCCGGTGGTCGACGAGCAAAAGGTGATGCACGGCATTGTGACGGTCGATGACGCCATCGACGCGATCATCCCCACGGCGTGGAAAAAGCGCCTGCCTCACTTCTTCTAAACCAAGCGGAGGGACGTCATGGCGTTTCGGAAACTGCTCAACCGCGGCCAGCTCATTCCGCGGCCCGTGAGGCGCATCGCGCAGCGGGTGCTGTTCTTTCTGTCGATCATGGGCCCGGGGCTGATCACCGCCTCGGCCGACAACGACGCGGCCGGCGTGGCCACCTACTCCATGGTCGGCTCGTACTATGGCTATGGCATGCTGTGGGTGATCCTGTGGATCACCGTGGGTGAGGTGCTGGTGCAGGAGATGGCGGCGCGGATGGGCGCAGTCACCGGCAAGGGATTGACCGACCTGATCCGTGAGCGGTTTGGGGTCAAGCCGGCGCTGCTGGTCATCGGCGGGCTGGTGCTGGCCAATCTCGGCACCACGGCGGCGCAGTTCGCGGGCATTGCCGCATCGGCGCAGCTCTTTGGGCTGCCCCATTACCTGGTGGTGCCGCTGGCCGCTGTGCTGGTGTGGTGGCTGGTGGTGCACGGCTCTTACGAGCGGGTGGAAAAGGTGCTGCTGGTGCTGTCGCTCTATGCGGTGGCCTATATCATTGCGGCGTTCCGCGTGAACCCGCCCTGGGCCGAAGTAGCGCGCGCCACGCTGGTGCCAACGATCAAGTGGGAGGGCGGCTTTATGCTGGCGCTGCTGGCCACCTTTGGCACAACGATGACGCCCTGGGGTGCGGCCTATATGCAGGCCACCGTAGCCGACAAGGGCGTCAAGATCAAGGATTTCGCCTACACGCGGATGGATGTGGTGGTGGGCGCGACGCTGGGCAACGTGGTCTCGGCCTTTGTCATCCTGTGCACGGCGGCCACGCTGTTCGCGCGCGGCATCCGCGTAGAGGGGGCAGAAGAGGCTGCTCTGGCGCTGGAGCCCATCGCCGGGGCCTGGGCCAGGCAGCTCTTTGCCGGCGGGCTGATGGGCGCGTCGCTGCTGGCGGCAGTGGTGCTGCCCCTGGCCACGACCTATGCCGTGTGCGAGGCTTTTGGCTGGGAAAGGGGCGTGAACCACAGTTTTGGCGATGCGCCCTGGTTCTTTGGGCTCTACACGGCCATGATTGTCGTGAGCGCTGTGGTGGTGCTGATCCCGGGGCTGCCGCTCTTTCAGTTGATGTGGCTGTCGCAGGTGGTCAATGCGGTGCTGCTGCCCGCGGTGATGGTCTATATGCTGCTGCTGGCCAACAACAAAGAGATCATGGGCCAGTGGATCAACCCGCGCTGGGTCAACGTGCTCTCGGTGATCCTGAGCCTGATGATCGTCGTGGCCACGGTGGTGATGCTGGTCGACCTGATCTTTTAGCGCTCGAGCGTGGCGGGGCGGACGGTCAGAGCCTGAACTACGAACCCGGACGGGTTTGTAGTTGCCGAAGGTCTCTGTGGTACTCCACAGAGGCCGAAGGTCCTTGCACTACTGGGCAAGGGCGCTCTGGCGCTCCCCGCGTCTTCTCTATGCCCTCAGGGTCGCCCGAATCTTGGTGTAGCTGTCAAAGCGCATGGCCGAGATGCGGCCCTGCTCGACGCCCAACCGCACCGCGCAATCCGGCTCGTGCTGATGGGTGCAGTCCGGGAAGCGGCACGGTCCGGCCGCCAGCAGGTCCGGGTAGTAGGCCCCCAGCTCGGACCTGGCCAAGCCGGCCACCCCGAACTCGCGGATGCCGGGTGTGTCCACCACAATGCCGTCATCCAGGTGGATCAGCGTGGCCTGGGTGGTGGTGTGGCGGCCCTCGTGTTTGCGCCCGCTGACCGCGGCGATGCGCAGCGCCAGCGAGGGCTGGATGGCCTTGAGCAAGCTTGACTTGCCCACGCCCGACAGCCCCGCCAGCACCGTCTCGTGGCCGGCCAGGGCTCCCTTGAGCTCGGCCACACCCAGGCCAGTGAGGGTGCTGGCGTAGATCAGGCGGTAGCCCAGGTCGCGGTAGGGCCGCAGCGTCTGGCGGCACTCGTCGAGGTCTGGCGCGAGGTCCACCTTGTTGAGGCAGATGATGGGTTTCAATCCATAGCGCTGCGCGGCGATGAGGTAGCGATCCACCAGCTCGGGCCAAAAGGCCGGCTCGGCCCAGGAGGCCACGGCCAGGAGCTGATCGGCATTGGCCACCAGCACCTGCTGGCGCGCGGTCAGGGAAACATCCGGTCGCGCCAGGGCCGAGCGCCGCCGTTCGATGGACTCGATGACCCCCTGCCCGGGTCCGCTCAGCGACACCCGCACCCGATCGCCCACGGCCACGGCGTTGGTAAAGCCAGCGTCGCTTGCGGTGAGGCTGCCGCGCAGGGTGCACAACAGCACGCGCCCGCCCACCTCGACTCGCGCCAGACCGGTGCTGACCTCGATCACGAGGCCCTCAGGCAGGCTCGATTCCTGCGCGTCAACCGCCAGCGGGCTGACCGCGGCGTCTGCCTCCAGGCGTCTGGCGGCCAGGTCCCACATCTGCTTGCGGCGCTCTTGCTCTCCCACCGGCACGACGCGCTCTACCGCTGGTGAAGCGGCGTCGTCCCAGTCCTCATCGTCATCCGGCAGCCAGTCCCTTCTGCGGACGGCGGCCGCTTTCTTGCCTTGCTTCTTCATCTTGCGCACCTGCTGGAGCTGACCGTACTCGGCCCACTCCTGCAGCATCTTTTTGACACGCTTCTCGTCAGTCAACTCTCCATCCTCCGGGCATAATAAAAACCATGGGTGCGTGGCTGCGGCCGCCGACCCATGGTTGAGGAATGGTCAGAGGAATCCCTGCTCTGCGTCAGGGAGTCCGAGTGTTTACGGAAGCACCCCTTGCAGAGACGTGCGGCTACAGCCGGTTGAACCGGTTTCGGGTGTCGTGTTCATTTGGGCGGCCATAACCTTACCTCCTCTGCAAGGATTACCCGCGTGTGCGGGCAGGGACCATCATAATACAAGCGCCCGATTTGTCAAACGACAAGCCTACTGCTTGTGGGCCTGAACCTGCCGCAGAATAGCCTCTAGCTGCGCCTCGAGCAAGGGCACATCGGACTGGCAGATCTGCCAGACCTCTTCTGCGTCAATGCCCAGGTAGTCGTGCGCGATCAGGTTGCGCATGTCTTTGACCCTCTGCCAGTCAATCTCGGGGTGTTGCGTGCGCAACTCGGGAGTGAGCCGGCTGACCATTTCGCCAACGACAACCAGGTTCATCAGCGTCGCGTCAAAGACGAGCTCATTGGACCCGAACTCGTCAGCTGAGCTGACCTCCGAAACATAGCGGCGAATCCGGCGCGCAGCGTCCAGGAGGGCCAGCAGGTTAGCCTCGTCCCTCTCAGGCATACACTGCCTCGCGCAGAATCTGCTCGCGATAGTACGGCTTCAAGTACCGCTCAGAGGCCAGGTCTACCGGACGGCCGAACTCGGTCTCGAGCTCGGCCCGCAGGGCCCGTTTCAGGTCGAACAGGCCTGGCGTACCAGGCTCGATATCCACCAGCAGGTCGACGTCGCTCTGCTCGTGATGCTCGTTGCGGGCAAAGGAGCCAATGACGGCGATCCGTCGCACACGATACACCTGGCGCAGGTGCGACCTGCGCGAGCGCAGGTATTTCAGGATATCCTCGCGTTTGAGTTCGGTGCCAGACGGCATACTCAGCCTCCCAAGCGCTATTCTAGCGCATCCTACGCCTGTGTCAACGACCGGGTATTGTCCACATACTGGTCGTCGCGGACGCAGTCGGAGCGTTCAGCCCCCGTTGCCAGCTACGGCAAACGGCGCTATGATAGCGGCAGTGCCATAACGTCCATCGTGCCGATGCCCTCCTTCTCATTGTGGAGCCGGCCAGCCTGGGTCGTTCACCGGTGCCGCCACGACGGGGGTCCGGTGAAGAATGGAGAGGGTCCATGTCTCGCCATCTGGCGCAGCCACGTGCACTCGGTATCTGCCGCTCCTTGCGGGTCTTGCTTCTGGTTCTCCTACCGCTGCTTTCCCTGTTCCTTCGCCCCGCCACCGCGCACGCCAACCCCACCTGGCCGCGCAACCCCACGCCGGCTGAGATCGCCCAGGCGACGACGAACTGGCTGACCTCCCAGGGGCCGGTGGTCAAGGACAGCCAGGTGATCGAGTACCACGACCGGTCGATCCAGCCCGCGGGCGATGGCGCCAATACCAACGAAGCGGCTCTGTTCTGGCGCAAGGAATACGGCGGTCAGGTCGAGTTCGGCTCGAACCGGCTCGAGTGCATCAGGCCCTCGGGCAACGACTGCAAGGGCTGGTCCTTCAGCGGCGGCGGCTGTTCGCCCACTTACGGCAGCCCGACTTTTTCCGGCATCGCCGATTTCGCGGCCTGGTGCCTCACCGACCCTTACGTTGCGAATTGGGTTGGCGGCGTTGTGGTCAAGAACCAGCCGCCGACGGTGTCTCTGACCTTTTCCCCGGACAAGCCCTCCCCCACGGACACGATGCGTTTTGTCGCCACGGCCACCGATCCCGAGAACGACCCGTTGAGTTACGAGTGGTCGCTCGACGGCAAGAAGCAGAGCTCGGTCAGCGGCAACACGGTCGCATGGAAGAACCCGCGTGAGGGCGCGCACACCACCACGGTCAAGGTGAGCGACGGCAAGGGCAACAGCGCCGAGGCCACGGTTTCTTTCACCGTGGAGGAAAAGGGCGAGCTGACCCTCGACCTCAACATCGGCGAGGGCCAAAAGTTCACCCAGGGCGACGACCTGTGGATCACGGCCCAGGTCTCACGCGGCAGCAAGCCCGTGTCTGGAGCAAGGCTCGAGCTCTATGCCTACTCGCCGGCCAACAAAGAGTCGGGCCGCGCCGAGCTGGTGACCGACGAGGCGGGCCAGGCCGAGTGGCGGTCCTACTTTACCGTCGATGCCACGGTGGGGGTGTGGCAGATCGTGGCCAAGGTGTCAAGCCCCGACGTGGTGGGGCTGATCCGCAAGATCGAGCTGGTCAAGTACGACGTGACCGACGCCCAGGTGCAGCAGAACATCGAGACCATCTCGGCGCTGTGGCAGAAAACCCCGGACGTGCTCACCGGACGCAACTACCCCTCCATCGCCCGCATGTGGTGGCCCAAGGGGGTCAAAGTCGACCTGGCGGCGAACATCCCGGGGCGCAAGGACCTCGAGCCCTATACCTGTTCGGCGCTGATGATGCAAACGCTCAAGTACCTCAACCGTCTGCGCTTTAGCCCCGTCAAGGGCGAGCGGCTGCTGATGGCCGGGGTGGACTATGGACCGGTCAACGATGGCACAGGACTGATCCACACTGCCGTGGCTCTCTACCCGCACGGGTCGAGCTGGTGGTCGGGCTATGTGCTGGAGCCGTGGTTCAATCAGCAGAAAGAGTCGTGGGGCGCCAGAACCTGGTCGGTAACCTTTGGACTGGGCGATACCCCTGGTGACAACTGGCTCTGGGGCAACCTGTACCAGGGCGAGTACCCCACCACCGGCAGCGATGGCGGCTATTACCCGCAGACCAACGTGACCATTCCCCCGTCGCTGAGCGCGGCGAACAGGACGCGCGTGCTGACCTACTCGCCGGTGCACCTGCTCGTGACCGACGCACTGGGCCGGCGAGCGGGGCGCCTGGCCGATGGCACGGTGGTGAACGAGATCCCCGAGGCCCAGCAGTCGACGGCGCTGAACGACGACGGCACCTGGGCCAGTGTGGTTGAGGTGCCGGACGGGAATTATGTCGTGAGCATCGTCGGCTCGGGGGATGGAGCGTTCCACCTGGTGACGGCAACCGACCGGGATATCGTGAACTATGGCGAGCAGCGGATCAGGGCGGGAGAGCAGGCCGCCTTTTCCCTGCGCTCGTCGGATTTGCGGCAGCCGCTGCGACTGCCGGACGGCAGTCAGGTGCTGCCTCAGCCGGGGTTGAGCGAAGAGCAGGCCATCGAAGAGCCGACCGCCGTACCGACTCCCCTGCCGACCCGGGAGTCGGTGGGCGTGCGCAAGTGGCTTGGCATGGACTGGGAGGATTTCCTGGGCGTGTTGTGGCTCGGCGCCATCGTGCTGCTGGCGCTGGGCCTGCTGCTGGGGATGGTGCGGTGGCTATCGCGGCGCAAGCCGAAGAAGCAGGCAGCCAAAGCGCCCGGGCTAGCAAAGGCCGCACCGACGAAGAAGGCACCCACGGCGGCCGCGAAGGTCCCCACTCCGGCATCCCTACCGCAGGCGGAGGCGCCGCTCTACTGCGGCCAGTGCGGCGCGCTCAACGAGCCGCAGGACCGCTTCTGCACCCAGTGCGGCCAGCCCCTGCCGCGAGAGTGACGCGGACCATCGACACGCGGCTTACCGGGACACAGGACGGGCGGGCCGAAGGTGTTTGCGCTACTCTGCAAAGGACAGGACCCGCCAGAGAGGACTCCTGGGCGGGTCTGAGACCCGCCCCTACAAGGCTTGCCGTGGCGCGGGGTGCTGTTCTGCCCCCAGGGACGAGTGCGAACGAGGCCGGACCTGCCGTAAGGCAGCCGCGGGCGGGCCGAAGTTGTCTGCGCTGCCGGCCATACGCCATTCGGCTGCCCCATGCCGAACCGGTGCCGCTGCAAGCAGAGGATGCCGGAATGACAGGCGGACCTGTAGGGGCGGGTCTCAGATGTATGATATCAGGACATCGTTGACAGTTTGTATCAGGACATCGTTGACACTCAACGGTATACTTTCCTCACG
>MWCV01000032.1 GCA_002070215.1 Chloroflexi bacterium ADurb.Bin180
GCCGTGGCACCATACCCAGTGTACCGGATTCACCGCCTGCACACAAAACGCCAGGTCGTTTTTCAACACTCTCAACCCCGTCCGCTTGGTCTTTCAGCGCGGTTGTGATAGAATTGCGCGTTTGACAAGTCTCGTCAGGAGCAGAGATGATCCCAACGCTTCCCATTCAAATCAGTTGCCCGAGCTGCGGCCACAAGTACGCCGCCCAGGTGCAAAGCATCGTCGACGTGTCTCAAAACCCCGAGCTCAAGTCGGCCCTGCTGCGCGGCCAGCTCAACGTCGTCACCTGCCCCGCCTGCGGAACACCGGCTATGGTCAGTGCTCCGCTGTTGTATCACGACCCGGCCAAGTCGCTCTTGCTACTGTTTGTGCCACCCGAGCTGAACCTGCCGTTGCCAGAACGCGAACGCCTCACCGGCCAGTTGGTCAATGCGCTGATGAGCGTGGTCCCGGCCGAGAACCGCAAGGGCTACTTCTTGAACCCCCGTTCGGTGCTGACCATGCAGGGCCTCATCGACGAGGTTCTCAAAGCCGACGGCGTAACGCCCGAAATGCTGGAAAAGCAGCGCTCCAGGACCAGGTTGATCCAGGACCTGCTGGCGCAACTCGATGACCAGGCCAGGCTGGATGAGCTGATCGAACAGCACAAGCCCGAGCTGGACTATCCCTTCCTGCTGACTCTGACCGCGACGCTCGAGGGTGCTGCGGCCTCGGGCCAGAAGCTGCTGGCGGAAAAGCTGCTCAGGCTGCGCGACCTGCTGGTTGAGCGCACCGGCGTGGTGCTGCCCGAACCGCTGCCCTTTGACACCCCGCAGGAGGAGGTGCTCAAGCGGGCCCTGGCCTTTAAGGAAAAGGAAAGCCTGTGGGCCTTTGTGCTGTACAACCGGCCGCTGCTGGACTATACGTTCTTCCAGGCCCTCACCGAGCGCATCGAGAAGGCAGCGCCAGAAGAGGCCGCGGCCCTCACTCAGCGCCGCAGCGACCTGCTCGAGATGACGGCCCGCCTGGACAAGGAAGCGGAGGAAGCGCAGCGAGCCAAGCTGGCGCTGTTGCAGCAGATCCTCTCCAGCTCTGACCCGGCCAAGACCCTGCGCGACAACAAGCAGGAAATCGATACCTTCTTCCTGGCTATGCTCGGAGCCGCACTGCGTACGGCAGAGAAGGAGAAGCGTCCCGAGGACGTCAAGCGCCTGCAGATGGTCAACGAGCTGGCCTTGCAAGTCCTGCAGGACAACCTGCCGCCAGAGCTCAGGCTGGTCAATGAGCTGCTGGCCGCCGCTTATCCGGAGGGAACCCGGCAGATCCTGGCCGAGCGGCGCAAGGAGCTGAACCCCGACCTGCCAGAGATCCTGACCGCGCTGGCCGAGGATTTGCAGGGCCAGGGGCGGCCAGAGGCCGCGCAAAAGCTCAGGGACGTTCGTTCCCAGGCCGAGGAGCTGCTCAAGGGCGGGGGAGAGATCCTGACCGCTCGTTCCTGAGCGGCTTACACTGCACAGACAGACAGAGAGCCCGACCCAGAACTGGGTCGGGCTCTATCGTTGTCAGCGCTCGTGCTTTCTGGATCAGGCGCCCCAGACGATCAGCCGCGGCTCGAACGCGTTGGGCAGGTCCTCGTGACGCGGCAGCACGCGCAGCGTAAAGCCCCGTACTCCGCTGTGCTGGCTGCGAGTCCGGGCGACAAAGAGCGAGAGACCCCTCTTCTGGCTCACAAAGTCCATCGGGGTAGCGTGTCCGCCCGAGATCTCCTGGTCCGAATCCAGCGTGCCCTCATACAGCTCCACTGACACGTCGTCCGGGCTCAGCTTGCCCAGCTCGACGCTGGCCCGCACCTCCAGCTCCGACCCGACTGGCAGCTCATCTGTTCCATTGGCGTCCAGCGGGGCGGTGCCGAGACGCGACTCGACGCCGGCAATGCGCACCGCGGGCCAGTGCTGATAGAGCTTGGCCTTCCACTCTCCCAGCGCCTTGGCCCGGGCATAATTGCGCGCGGTCAAACGGCCGTAGCGCACCTCTGCGGGACAATAGAGACGCTCGGCGTACTCCAGGGCCATCCGGCCGGTGTTGTATGCCGGCACGATCGTGCAAATCGAGTTCTTCATCCTTTGTATCCAGCCGCGCGGCAGACCGTCAACACCGTGATTGTAGAACAGGGGGACAATGTCCTTTTCCAGCAGGTCATAGATGGCGTTGGACTCGACCTCGTCCTGATAGTTCAGGTCCTCATAGACCTCTCCCCGGCCAATGGCCCAGCCCAGGTCCGAGCGGTAGCCTTCCGCCCACCATCCATCGAGCACGCTCATATTGAGCGCACCGTTGACCGCGGCTTTCATACCGCTGGTGCCGCTGGCTTCCTGGAGCAAGCGCGGGGTGTTCAGCCAGAGATCTACGCCCTGCAGCATGTAGCGAGCGACATTGACGTCATAGTCCTCGATGAACACCACGTTGCGCAGGTTCTTGTCGCGCAGCAGATGGATAAGCTGCCGGATGAGTTCCTTGGCCGGGTTGTCCTGCGGGTGCGCCTTGCCGGCAAAGATGACCTGTACCGGCCGGTCCGGGTTGTTCAGGATGCGGCCCAGGCGCTCGGCATCGCGCAGCAACAGGGTGGCGCGCTTGTAGACAGCAAAGCGACGCGCAAAGCCAATGGTCAGAGCCGTCGGGTCGAGCAGCTCGCCGGCGCGCTCGACTTCTGCCGGAGGCGAGCCGCGCTGTTCCATCTGGAAGCGCAGCCGGCGCCGGGCAAAAGCCACCAGCCGGGCGCGGCGCCTTTCGTGGACACGCCACAGCTCCTCGTCCGGTATCTCCTCTACTGCCTCCCAGGCGCTGCCGTCCGCCGGATTGCCGCTCCAGCGAGGACCAAGGTAACGGTCAAACAGCGCCGCCATATCCTGCGAAATCCAGGACAGGGTATGCACGCCGTTGTTGACCGCAATGATGGGGACTTCCCGCACCGGCACGCCAGGCCACACGTCCTGCCACAGCTCGCGTGAGACGTCGGCATGGAGCTGGCTCACCGCGTTGGTCTGGCTGAGGCGCAGGGCAAGCACCGCCATATTGAGCGGCTCGTCCGGGTTGTAGCGGTTCATGCGGCCAAGGGCCAGAAAATCGTCGCGGGAGATGTGCAGCAGGTCATAGTACTGCCCCAGATAGCGGTCGATCAGGTGAGCATCAAACAGGTCGATGCCTGCGGGCACAGAAGTGTGCGTGGTAAAGATGGTACTGGTAGCCACCACTTCACGCGCTTCGGCAAAGGTCAGCCCTTTGTTCTGCACCAGCCGGGCAATGCGCTCGATGGCCAGAAAGGCAGAATGGCCCTCGTTCATGTGGCAGACGCGGGGTTCGATGTCCAGAGTCTGCAGGGCCTTGAGTCCGCCGATGCCCAGCAGCACCTCCTGCTTGATGCGCATCTCGGCGTCGCCGCCATAGAGCTGATGGGTGATCCGTCGGTCCTCGTCCTGATTCTGAGGCAGGTTCGTGTCCAGCAGGTAGAGAGGGATGCGCCCGACCTGAACGCGCCAGACCTGCGCCACCACTCGCCGACCGGGATAGTCCACCTCAATGGTCACCGGGAGGCCCTCGCGTCGTTCCAGGGTTACCGGCAGAGAGTGAAAGTCGTTGTCGATATACTGCTCACCCTGCCAGCCGTCGGCGTTCAGGTACTGCTTGAAGTAGCCCTGCTGGTACAGCAGGCCGACCGCCGCAAAGGGCAGCCCCAGGTCGCTCACTGACTTTAGATAGTCGCCGGCCAGCAGGCCCATGCCGCCAGAGTAGATGGACAGGCACTCGGTGAGCCCGTATTCGAGGCAGAAATAGGCGATGGTCCGGGACGTTGCCTCGCCGTGGTTCTTCTGGTACCAGGTGCTCTTGGAGTTCATGTAGCGGGTGAATGCGTTGTTGACCCGCTCCAGGTGCGCCAGAAAGCCATCGTCCTTGGCTGCTGCTTCCAGGCGGTCCTGCTCGATCAGGCCCAGCAGATGCACCGGGTTGTGCCCCGATTGTTCCCAGGCTTCGCGGTCGAGCCTCCGGAAGAGCTCGATGGCCTCCGAGTTCCAGGTCCACCACAGGTTGTAGGCCAGCTCCTTGAGCGCGCTCAGGGCCGGCGGCAGAGAGGGAATGATATTGACGGTAAACATCGGTCGCATGAATGTGTCACCTTTCTAGATCAGAGCAAGGCTGTGCGCCGTTGGGGCGCCGGGGTCGAGACTACTGGGCGGCCTTTTGCCGCCATACGGTAAAGCTGCTGAGGCTCGACCCGCCAATGAACTCGCGCAGAATCGAATTCGAGGGCACCAATGTCGTATCCAGCGGAACGAACCAGCGCAGCAGAGCCAGCAGACGTCTGCTCTCGACATACTCCAGGGACGTCGGCTCGATCTGGTACAGCAGCGGCTCGGCGATGGGCTTGAGGGCCGATAGCTCGTAGGCCAGGGCCGAGTTGAACATGACGTCCGCGTGCTCCTGGTAAGGAAAGATCCAGGTCTTTTCGCCATCGCGCACGCTGTCCCAGCGGCGCAAGGTATCCAGGGCCGAATAGCCGCGTTCCCGCGCATCGCGCACGATGCGGCGGATCAAGCGTGTCTCGGTGGTAGGGACGCGATTGTAGTGATCCAGGTTGAGCTGTGTCAGAGCCGAAACATAGATGCGGTAGGTAGCCTCGGCGGGCATCGTCGGCACCAGTTGAGGATTCAGCCCGTGGATGCCTTCCAGAAGGATGACTTGGTCCGCATCTAGCCTCAGCCACTCACCCTCTTCGCGCCGGCCGGTCTGAAAGCTGTAGCGGGGCAGCCGTACTGCCTTGCCCGCCAGCAGCTCGGCCAACTGCGAGTTCAGCAGGCCCCGGTCGATGGCATCCAGATGCTCATAGTCGTATTGGCCGGCGGCGTCGCGCGGCGTCTGGTCGCGATCGACAAAGTAGTTGTCCAGCTCGATCGCTACTGGCCGCAGCCCGTTGGCCAGGAGCTGCACCGCCAGGCGCTTGGAGAAAGTGGTCTTGCCGGAGGACGAAGGTCCAGCGATCAGCACCAACCGCAGCGAGCCGTGGCCCCGCGCGATATCGGAGGCAATCTGGGCAATGCGCTGTTCGTGCAGCGCCTCAGACACCAGAGCGACTTCGCCGCCGCGGCCGGCAGCCAGGGCATCGTTCAGGCCACCCACGTCGCTGATGCCCAGCACGCGCAGCCAGTGCCCGTACTCGCGGAATACACTCATCAGTTTGGGATACTCGACCACCGGCTGGAGCTGGCCCGGCACCTCGTGCCGCGGGTAGCGCAGGATAAAGCCCGAGGAATAGTGCTGCAGGGCGAACGACGTGAGGTAGCCGGTGGAGGGTACCATGTAACCGTGGAAATAGTCCTCCAGCTTGCCCAGGCGGTAGAGCGTCACATAGTTGCGCTGGCGATAGTGGAGCAGACGCACCTTGTCATGTTCGCCGCGGTGGGAGAACAGCTCCCTGGCCTGGGCCACGGTGACCTCTCGCTTTTCGATGGGCAGGTTCGCCGCGGCGAGCTCGTGCATGCGCAGCTCAACGCGGGCCACCTCATCCGGCTGCAGCGGCTCGCGCTCCTGCACCTCGCAGTACAACCCGCCAAAGGTGAGCGAGTGGTGCACATAGACCTGCACGCCGGGATAGAGGTCGTGCATGGCCGCCACCAGCAAGAAGGTCAGCGACCGGCGGTAGATCCTCATGCCGTCCGCCTGACCCAGGAAGATCGGGGTAACAGAGACGTCCTGTTTGACCAGATAGGTCAACTCGTAGAGCTTGAAGGCAATCAACACAGCGACGATGGGGTTCGGGCCGTCGTGCGCCGCGCGAACGTAGGCTTCCAGCGGCGTGCCGATGGGTGCCTCGAACATGCGGCCGTCGGGGAACGAAACCACCGCCGTCGTGCGGCCTGGCGACTGGTGCGGCCTGTCGCCGCCAGAGTATGCGGTTACCCTGGGCTCAGCCAAGGGGTAGGAAGCCAGCTCGTCGTCCATCAATGCGACCTGCGAGTATAGCACAACTCGCCCGACGGGCAAACACGAACGCCCCGGCATCTGTCAGCCAGCCGACAGGGAGCTGTCAGGCACGCCTGGCGCGATTGTGGTAGAATGCGGTCGCACGATAAGAGCGAACGCAGTGCAAGGAGGAAGAAAGATGGGTATCGTGAATCGCATCAGCACCATCGTCAAAGCCAATCTGAACGACCTTCTCGACCGGGCCGAGAATCCCGAAGTGATGCTCGATCAGTACATCCGCGACCTCGAGAACGCAGTGGCCGAGGCCCGCGAAGAGCTGATCAATGCTATGGCCGACGAGAAGCGGCTGGCGGCCAAGCTCGAAGAGCGCAATCGCCAGGTGCGTATGTGGCAGGCCAACGCCGAGCAGGCGGTACAGCTTGGCAAAGACGAGGCCGCCAGGTCCGCCCTGCGCGCGGTTCGCGCTTACCAGGACGAGGCCGACACCGTCTCCACGGCCTGGCAGGAGCAGAAGGACAAGGTAGCCGAGTTCCAGAAGCAGTTCGAGCTGGTGGAGAAAAAGCTGGTCTCGGTCAAGGGCGAACGAGATGCGCTGCTGGCCAAGCACCGCAGCACCCGTGTCCAGGAAGCGGTGACCACGGCCAAGGTCAAGGTCGACAAGGCCAAGGCCGCGATCAAGGGCGTGGAGCGAATGAAGGAGCGCCTGGAAACCGATGCCGCCAAGGCCGAAGCCCGCGAAGAGGTGGCCGCCTACAGCGCCGCGGTTCGAGACGCGGAGAAGGTCCAGGCCGACCTGGACATCGAGGCACGGTTGGCCGAACTCAAGGCCAAACTGGCCACCAAATAGCCGGAGCAATCAAGGAAACCGGGTAGGGGCAGCCCCGCCCGGTTTCTCTGTCTGCCCCACTGCCGGGCTATAATGGCGTGGTTGACCTCCGCCTGCGCGGAGCAAATCGCACCCAGAGGAGATGACCCATGCGCTTTCCCCGCTCCAGCGGAATCCTCCTTCATCCTACCTCGCTGCCCGGCCCCTGGGGCATCGGCGACCTTGGCCCGGCGGCGCTGCGATTCGTCGACTTGCTCCAGGAGGCGGGTCAGGGCATCTGGCAGGTGCTGCCTCTCGGGCCCACCGGCTATGGTGATTCGCCCTACCAGTGCTTTTCGGCTTTTGCCGGCAACCCGCTCCTGATTTCGCCTGAGCTGCTGCTCGAGTCGGGGCATCTCCGGCCGGCCGACGTGACCGATGCCCCCGCCTTTCCCGACACTTATGTCGACTATGGACCGGTCATCCAGTTCAAGTCGTCACTGCTGACCACGGCCTTTCACCACTGGGTCAGCCGCCGCACGCCGCAGGAACTGGCGCGGTTCGAGACCTTTTGCCAGCAGCAGTCGGCCTGGCTCGACGACTATGCCCTGTTTATGGCCCTCAAGGACGCGCATCAGGGTGCCGTGTGGACGACCTGGGAGAGCGACATCGCCCACCGCACCCCTGCTGCGATGGCTCAGTGGCGCCAGGCGCTGGCGGCAGAAGTCGACCGGTTCAAGTACCTGCAGTACCTCTTCTTTGAGCAGTGGGCGGCGCTGCACCGCTACGCTGCCGAGCGCGGAGTGCGCATTGTCGGCGACATCCCCATCTTTGTGGCACACGACAGCGCCGATGTCTGGTCCCATCCAGAGCTGTTCGCACTGGACGAGAGAGGGGACCCGCTGGTAGTGGCGGGGGTGCCGCCAGACTATTTCAGCGCCACCGGACAGCTCTGGGGCAATCCACACTACAACTGGAAACGCATTGCCCAGACCGGCTATGCCTGGTGGATCGAGCGCTTTCGTTCGACGCTCGCGCTGGTGGACATTGTGCGCATCGATCACTTTCGCGGCTTTGAGGCGTACTGGGAGGTGCCGGCCAGTGAAAAGACGGCCGTCATTGGCCGCTGGGTGAAAGGGCCCGGAGCTGACCTGTTTACCGCAGTGGAGAGGGCGCTGGGCAAGCTACCAATCATCGCTGAGGATCTGGGCCTGATCACGCCGCCGGTGGTCGAGCTGCGCGACCGCTTCGACCTGCCGGGGATGCGCATCCTGCAGTTCGGCTTTGCCAGCGACGGCAAGGATTCTTTCCTGCCCCACAACTATGTGCACAACTGCGTGGTCTACACCGGCACGCACGACAACGACACGGCGCTGGGCTGGTTCAAGTCGGCACCGGAGAAGGAACGCCAGGCTGCTCTGGCCTACGTGGGCACGGACGGCAGCGATTTCAGTTGGGACCTGATCCGCTGGCTGCTGGCTTCCGTGGCCGACACGGCCGTCGTTCCCCTGCAGGATGTGCTGTCGCTAGGGACCGAGGCGCGGATGAACTATCCGAGCCGGCTGGGAGGCAACTGGAGCTGGCGCTTTGAGGACAAGGCGCTCACCCCGGAAATCAGGGCGCGCCTGCGGCAGATGGTCGTTTCCTACGGGCGGGTCAGTAGCTAGCCGACCCAGCTCAGCCGGTACTCGGCCCCGGCTGCTTCCGGCACCCGATCCGCGCTCACGGTCTCCCAGCGGCCCCGGAGGCCGAGCTGACGCGCCGTCAGCTCCCAGTGACAGGTAAAGATGCCTATATCGACCCGCTGCAGGTCCGGCAGACCAAGCAGCGCGCTGCGCTCGCGGTAGCCCGGCGTCCTCCGGAGGTACAGGTGCCAGTCCCCGCCAGACCGCACGACTCGCCAGGGCTGTTTGTTGGATGCGGAGGGAGCCAGGCGCGCCATATCGAGGACTTGCGCATAGCCGCCGGCCGCCTCCCGGCTGAGGGGCACCCCGTACCGCCCGTCAAAGTAGAGCCGCTGCCAGGCCAGGCGGCTGATCGACCCGGCACCGAGGCGCAGGGCACGGTCCACCCAGCTCACGTTGTCGGCAATGACCCCCACGGCGATTACCGCAGCCAGGGTCTCGTCCTGGCGCACTGCTGCCCGAGCGGCAAAGTTGCTGCGCTGAAAAGTGCCGCCCAGCCAGCAGGTGCCCAGGTCGAGGTCGGTCGCTCTGAGCACGCTCAGCTCAAGGGCGTGGCCAACGTCCTCCAGGGCCACAGGGCCATTGTGCACCAGGCCGATGACAAAGCCGGCCGGGTGGCGGATGATGCCATAGGTGCCCAGACCGCGCAACCCGGCACTGCTGGATTGGGTCGCCGCCAAAAAAACCAGGCGCAGCGGGGTACCGAACGGGCCGTGCGTTTGCTCGCGCAGAAAAAGATCCAGTGCGCTCCGTGCCTCCTCAGGAACAGGCACGGGACGGTAGGAGCGGCAGGAGTAGCGTGCTTGAATCAATTCGGTCACCGGTCGACTGAACATCAAGCCCTCCCGCCCCGCTCCGTTTGGTCAATCACCGCGGCGCGCGGCTGCCGTCCGTGAAAAGCGCTTCCTGGTGCCGACTCTGGCGCTTCTGGCGCGCTGCCAGCAGGGCGACCGGCTCAGCAGCCAGGCGCGGATGGCCGGCCGAAACAGCCAGATGACCGGGAAGAGCAGTCGGAGCTTGGCCGCAGTTTCGGCGGCGTGATCCTCGAGGTTGTGGCGCTGATAGTGCAGCAGGCTCTGGCTCAGCTCGGTGTCCAGCCAGTCGCTGAAATAAGGTTCGGTGGTGAATGCCGCATCGGGCAGCATTCCTATGCCGGTGGCGTTCAGCACCTGGCTCACCAGGTCGCGATAGTACACCTGACAGCGTGGGCCCCCGCCGACGTGCAGCGTCCGGCCCCAGACCTCCTCACAGCGCAAGGCATTGACAAAGGCCAGAGCCGCGTCGCAATGGTGCACAAACTCGATGCGGTTGTTCAGCGGCACCTCGAACATCCCCGCTGAAAAGAGCAAGCGCTGGGGCAGGGCCACACCCAGACGCAGAATGGCCCATTGGAGCCGCGATGCCCGCACCATTTGCTCGCATTCGGCTTTGTGCTCGGCATAGAGCCCGACCGGGCGCACCGGGTCCGACACACGGCGCGGCGGTGGCTCGTCCTGGGTCAGACCATACACGGCCATTGAGGAGGCAAAGACCAGCCTGGGTGGCGTGGCACAGGACTCCATCGCCTGAATGAGTTTGGCCGTGCCGCCGACATTGATCTCCCTGGCCAGGTCGGGGCACTTGTCGATGTCGACGCCCGTGGCTGCCAGCCGGGGAATGAGAAAGGCCAGGTGAATCACCGCTTCCTGACCCTCGACCGCACGGACGACATCGCTCTGGCGGCGGAGGTCGCCCCAGCAGACCTCGACACTGGGCGGCAGGGAGCGCGCCAGCCGCTCGTTAGTCTTGCTTCGCACATCAAAGCAGCGCACCTGATGGCCCTGGGCGATCAGTTCGGCCAGGGTCACCTGTCCCACATTCCCAAACGCCCCTGTAAGCAGCACTCGCATGCTAATCCCTCCTCCGCAAACCATCGAGAATGAGCGCCACGCCTCCCTCGGCAGTGGCACCCCAGTCGGCGCCCGCGGGGTCCAGCAACCCCTGCAGGATCAGACCCACCGCCAGCGCCAGGACGACCCGTGCCGCCACTTCGGGGTCAGTCTGCCGCAGCGAGCGCTCATCGATACCGCGCTCGACCAGGGCGGCAAATAGCCCCCGGTAGCGCCGGTAGGGAGCGATCGTGGTCTGCCACGCTACCGGGTCACGCGAGGCTCGCGCCCAGAACTCGAGAAACATCGGCAACTGGTCTCGGGCATCGGCTAGCACCAGCCGCGCCAGACGGGCCATACCGAGAAGGACATCTGGAGCCGGTGCGTCACTGCTGACCACCTGTCGCGATTGCTCCTCCAGGGTGTTGAGCCAGGTGGTGAGCAGCTCGAGAAAGACATCGTGCTTGGACGCAAAGTGATGATAGAAGGCGCCCTTGGTCACGCCGGCCGCCTGGCACAGCTCGGCCACTCCGGTGGCGTCATAGCCCTGCCTCGCGAACTCGCTCCGGGCTGACTCCAGGATACGAGCACGGGTCTGCTGACCTCGCGACTGCTGCGCCATTGTGTGCCCCTCCACCTTCCATACCGACTGGTTGGTATTATTCTACCCGGATTCGCTTGTCCTGTCCAATCCTGCGTGGCACGCGGCAGCCCGTCGGCGAGAGTGTGGAATAACTTACCCAGGGAGCGCGAACGACAGGTTCGTAGTTGCGCTTTAGCGCTCCCCTTCCGGACGGTCTCACCGCGTCAGTGGGTGGGGACAGGCTAAAGTCTGTACTACGAACCTATCGAGGTCTGTAGTTGCCCGTAGTCTTGGCACTACCAGGCACAGGCGCCAGAGTGCTCCCATCTCTCGCCCGCTTTTTCCACACTCTCGTGTCGGCTCTGTTTGACAGCCCGCCAGAAACGTAGTAAACTAGCCGTTCGCTCCCATTGAGCGCGATTACGCAAGACCCTGTAACGAGGCAGTCGCAGAGGTAGGCGTTGTGACCGCCTCGTTTGTTTTGTCCCGGTGTTCGTCCTAGACCACAGTGCAGTTCCCGGACTGCGCAAGATAAGGAATGGCAGACTATCATGGCAAGTAAGCAGCTCGAGCAGATCGCACTGATCCGCAATATCGGCATCATCGCCCACATCGATGCGGGCAAGACCACCACCACGGAGCGTATCCTGTACCACACCGGTCAGACACACCGACTGGGCAACGTCGACGATGGCACCACCGTCACCGACTTTATGGATCAGGAGCGCGAGCGCGGCATCACCATCCAGTCGGCTGCCGTAACGTGCCACTGGAAGGGTCACACCATCAACATCATCGATACGCCCGGTCACATCGACTTTACCGCCGAGGTGCAGCGCTCACTGCGCGTGCTGGACGGTGGAGTGGTAGTGTTCGACGGCGTTTCCGGCGTCGAGCCGCAGTCCGAGACCGTGTGGCGACAGGCTGACCGTTACGGCGTCCCCAGAATCGGTTTTGTGAACAAACTCGACCGCCCCGGGGCCGATTACCTTCGTACGCTCGATATGGTTCGCGAGCGCCTTGGCTCCAACCCGGTGGCCATTCAAATGCCCATCGGCAGTGAGGCCAACCTGTCCGGCGTGGTCGACCTGGTCGAGATGAACCAGGTCTACTTTGACGGGCAGGATGCGGTGCGCACCGGCCCGCTCCCGCCCGAGCTGGAAAGCGAGGCCCGTGCCGCGCACCAGCACCTGCTCGAACAGTTGGCCGACCTGGACGACGAGATCGCCGTCAGCTACCTGGAGGGCAAGCCCGTCTCGGCACAGCAAATCCACTCGGTGCTCCGCCGCGAGACAGTGGCGGGCAAGATCGTGCCGTTCCTGTGTGGCTCGTCACTGCGCGACAAGGGCGTACAGCCGTTGCTGGACGCGGTCGTGGCCTACCTGCCTGCCCCGACCGACATCCCTGCTACTCACGGCATAGCCCTGGGTTCCGAAGACGAGGTCGAATGCCACGCCGACCCGACCGAGCCAGCGGCAGCACTGGCGTTCAAGATCGTCACCGACCCCTATATGGGACGTCTGGTGTACTTCCGCGTCTACTCCGGCACGGTTCGTCACGGCCACGCACTGATGAACGTCAATCGCCGGGAAACCGAGCGCGTTGGTCGCATCGTGCGCATGCACGCTGACCGCCGGGAAGAGGTAGAGGAACTGCACGCCGGCGAGATCGGCGCTGTGCTGGGCTTCAAAGCTGCCAGCACGGGTGACACCCTGTGCGATCCTCAGCGGCCACTCCTCCTGGAAAAGATCCAGTTCCCCACGCCGGTGGTGCACCTGGCCATCGAACCGCAGAGCAAGGCCGATTCGGCCAAGCTGGGCCTGTGTCTGCAGCGCCTGGCTGACGAAGACCCCACCATCCAGGTTCGCCAGGATGACCGAACCGGACAGACGATCATCGCCGGCATGGGTGAGCTGCACCTGGACGTGTTCGTCGAGCGCATGAAGCGCGAGTTCAACGTTCGCGCCCGCGTTGGCCAGCCGCAGGTAGCCTACTGTGAAACCATTACCAGGCCCGCCCGTGGTGAGAACAGGCTGGTTCGTCAGACGGGCGGACACGGCCAGTACGCCCACGTGATCCTGAGTGTGGAGCCGTTGGCGGCAGGCAGCGGCTTTGTCTTTGAGGACATGCTCCACGGGTCATCGATCCCGCGCAAGTTCGTGCCGGCCATCGAGGCGGGCATCCGCGACGCCCTGCAGCGCGGCATCCTGGCCGACAATCCGGTGATCGATCTGAAGGTTTCTCTGCTTGACGGCAGCTTTCATGAAGTGGACTCGTCGGACCTGGCTTTCCGCGTCTGTGCCTCGATGGCCTTCCAGGATGCGGCCACCCGCGCTGGAGCAGTGATCCTCGAGCCGATCATGAGACTGGAAGTCATTGCGCCGGAGGAGTATACTGGTGAGGTGATGGCTGATCTCAAGATTCGACGCGCCAGCATTACCGGCATGGAGCGCAAGCACGACACCCAGTCCATCACCGCCGACGTGCCTCTGGCCACGATGTTTGGTTACGCCAGCGGCCTGCGCTCGCGCACGCAGGGGCGCGGTACGTTCACCATGGAGTTCGACCACTATGCCGCCGTGAACGAGGCCATTCAGCGCATGCTGAGCCTCAAGAACGCGGCGTAACGAGGAGGTCCCGTGAGTGCAACGGTTGCTTCGCTGACCAGCCCTACTCTCGATGCCCTGGCCCACAAGGTCAAGCCATACGTGATGGCGCACCGCGGCAACCGCGTGGCCTGTCCGGAGAACACCCTGGCCTCATTTCGCAGGGCGCTGGCCGACGGAGCCGACCTGCTGGAAACGGACCTGCACCTGTCGTCCGACGGCCGCTTGGTCTGTATCCACGACGCAACGGTGGACCGCACCACCAACGGCAAGGGCGAGGTCGCTTCGATGGACCTGGCCACGCTCCAGTCGCTGAGCGCCTCCGGCGGGCGGCCGGACTATGCCGAGGAGCGCATCCCGACGCTGGCCGAGGTAGCGGCGTTGGTTCCGCCCGACGTTGCCCTGGCGCTCGAGCTCAAGACGGACCGCTTTCTGGAAACAGCGGTTTGCCACCAGCTCGCGCGAGAGCTTGGACAGAGCGGGGTACGCAACAGGACGGTGGTGATCTCCTTCTCGCTGCCGAGGGTGCTGGCAGTGCAGGCTGCTGCGCCGGACATCGCCATTGGCTGGATCACCCTGGGGCGCCTGCGTCCGATCAAGCAGGTGCGGCTGCTGGGGCCCTTCTGGCCGATCATCTTCCTCAATCCGGCCTATGTCTGGGCGGCCCACCGGCGCGGGCAGGTGGTGTGCCCGCTCGATCCGACGCCGGACCGTCGACTGTGGTGGTACCGCTTCCTCAAGTGCGACGCGGTGCTCACCGACAACCCCGAAGCCACCTGTCGTGCCCTGGGGCGGCTGCCTGCGGCCTCAAAGGGTAGCGCGGCCTAGGCAAAGGGATGGTAAAGGGCGTCGGTCAGGTGCAGGCCTGAGCGCAGAAGCGGCGGCAGTTCGTTCACGCTGGGGATATGGCAGCCAGGCCATCCCTCGTACAACCCCTCTGGATCCAGATGGATGGCCGCGATGCCTGCCCCGTTAGCGCCCAGAACGTCCACCTGGAAAAAGTCACCCACGTAGACACAGTCCCCCGGGTCGAGCTGCAGCTCTTGCAGCGCGTGGCGGAAAAGCCGCACGTCTGGCTTGGTGAATCCAACCAGGTGCGAGTCAAAGACGCGCTCCAGGTACCTGCCCGGCCCTGCTTTGGCGAGGTCCTCTTCCACATGCCCAAAGGCGTTGGAGATCACCGACATCGAGTAGCCCTCCTGCCGCAGGGCAGCCAGGGTTTCGATGGTCCCGGGGCGCACCGCATTCCAGAGGCTCTGCTCCTCGTCTTTCTGGCGCAACCGATCCGCCGCCTGCGGGACAAGCGCCGCCTCGACCCCGGCCCGCTCGACCAGCCACTCGTAAAAGCGCACTTCTGTCTCACTGGCGTCCCTGATCGCCATATCAAGGAGATGGACAAAGACCGACATCATCGCGTCATACTCCGCCACAGAGGCAGTGCCGCCGAACTCGCGCAGAATCTCGTGCAGGGTGACGGCGTTGGGGAAAAGCAACGTGCCCCCGGCATCAAACAGCAGGTAGGGTTTCAATTTGGTCTCCTCCGTTCGGTGACAAGAAAACCCGGCCGCGTCTTGCACTTGCCATATGGGATGCCGACGCAGCCGGGACAAGAAAGGCGATGACTCAGGCCTGCGCTTCCCCCACTAACGACTCGAGATAGGCGTGCATAAACGAGTCGATATCGCCGTCGAGCACGGCGTCGGTGTTGCCTACCTCATGGTCCGTGCGCAGGTCTTTGACCATATGGTAGGGATGGAGCACGTAGGAGCGGATCTGGTTACCCCAGCCGGCAGACACGTGTTTTCCCTTCAGGCGCGCCCGCTCTTCTTCGCGTTTGGCATCTTCCAGCGCGTAGAGGCGGCCGCGCAGCACCTTCATCGCCATCGCCCGGTTCTGGGCCAGCGAGCGCTCGTTCTGGCAACTGGCAATGAGACCGGTCGGCAGGTGCGTGATGCGGATAGCCGTGGCGTTCTTCTGCACATTCTGCCCGCCGTGGCCGCCGGCGTGGAACGTGTCGATGCGCAGGTCGTCGGGGTTGATCTGCACCTCGATCTCGTCCTCCAGGTCCGGGACGACCTCGACCAGCACAAAGGAGGTATGGCGGCGATGCGCGGCATCAAAACGAGCCGGTGCACGCCGCGCTCGCTCTTCAGGTAGCCAAAGGCGTACTCTCCGACGACCGCCACCGTGGCGCTCTTGATCCCCGCCTCTTCGCCGGGCATCGAGTCGAGCATCTCGGTCTTGAAGCGGTGCGACTCGGCCCAGCGCAGGTACATCCGCAGTAGCATGGAGGCCCAATCCTGCGACTCGGTGCCGCCGGCACCGGCGTGGATCGAAAGAATGGCATTGCCGGCATCGTGCGGGCCGCTGAACGCCAGCCGGAACTCGAGGTCCTCGAGCTCATCCTCGACCTTTTCGATGTCGCGGGTCAGCTCTTCGGCCATAGCTGCGTCGTCATCTGCCGCTGCCAACTCGAGCAGCTCGCTCAGGTCGCTGATGTGCTTGGCCAGACCACGCCAGAGACCCACTGTCTCCTTGTGGCGGGTCAGTTGCTGCATCACCTTCTGGGCGCCTTCCACGTCCTCCCAAAAGCCCGGCTTGGAGGATAGCTCCTCCAAACGGGCGATCTCACGCTCTGCACTGGCAACGTCAAAGACGCTCCAGCAGGGTACTCACTCGCTCGTTCAGTGCACTCAGTCTAGCTCGCAGCTCTTCCATTGCTTACCAGTCCTCATCCGCTCCGCGGGGATACAGTCCCGTAGTGGAGCGTCGTGTTTATCCGAACAACGCCGCAACGAATTCATCCGCGTTGAACTCGGCGATGTCCTCCGCCGACTCGCCCGTGCCCACAAAGTAGATAGGCAGCTTGAGCTCGCGCACCACGGGAAAGACGATGCCGCCCTTGGCCGTGCCATCGAGCTTGGTCAGGAAAAGACCCGTGACCGCCACCGCCTCGCCAAAGGTCCGGGCCTGGGCCAGGCCGTTCTGGCCCGTGGTGGCATCGAGCACGAGCAGGGTCTCGTGCGGTGCACCGGGCAATTGGCGCGAAGCAATGGTGTGGATCTTGCGCAGCTCTTGCATCAGGTTGTGCTTGGTGTGCAGACGGCCCGCCGTGTCTACGATCAACACGTCGGCATGGCGCGACCGGGCCGCCGCTACGGCATCGAACACCACTGCCCCCGGATCGCCGCCTTCCTGATGGGCAATCAAGTCGATGCCCAGCCGGTCGGCCCACACCCTGAGCTGGTCGATGGCCGCGGCACGAAAGGTGTCACCCGCGGCCAGTATCACGCGCTCGCCCCGCATCTGGTGGTAACGCGCCAGCTTGGCGATGCCAGTGGTCTTGCCCGAGCCATTGACCCCCACCACCAGCACAACGGACAGAGGTTGCTTCTCTCCCGAAAGGTAGCCTCGCCCCGGTACCCGCAAGAGCGCGGCCATCTGCTCCTTGAGCAGGGCCTGCACACGGTCGGCCTGGCGGATGTGCTCGTGAGCGGCGCGTTCGCGCAGGCCGTTGACCAGCTCGATAGTCGTCTCAACGCCAACATCGGCCTGGATGAGCAGCGCCTCCAGCTCCTCCCAGGTCTCTTCGGTCAGTTCCGACTGCGTCAGCAGACCGGCCAGTCGGCTGAAAACTGACTGGCGGGTGCGGGTCAGACTGTTGCGCAGCTTTTCCGGCCGCTTCATGATCATAAGCCAATTATAGTCAGCAATGGAGGAGCGACAAGCCGCCCGGACAAAGAAACACGACCGGCGAGTTACCTCACCGGTCGTGCGCCAGGCTCGTGCGAATTCAGGCGGGCTGATGACTGAGGCGCAGCCAGACGCTCAGCGAGAGCAGCACTGCCGCCAGACCGCCAAAGGCCACCTCGAGCCGCCGCAAGGCAGTCAGGATCGTCTCACGCCGCGCCCACGAATCGCTCGCCAGGGGAGCCGCCGCGCGGAGCTGGCCCTGCGCCTCCTGCACCAACGACACAGCCAGGACCGGCCCGCCCGGACCGATCATTCCTGCCGCGGCGGGGGTAACCGTTGGTTCGGGGGTTGGCGTGGCCGTCGGCGTGGGCGTAGGCGTGGCCGTAGCTTCTGCTGTCGGCACTGCCGTCGGCACAGTCGATTTCTCTGTCTCTGCAGGCGGAGGAACAGGCGTGCTGCCGGGCGCCAGCGTGGGCAGCGGGGGCGGCCCGGCCGGCCGGGCAAAGGTCTCGGATGGCAGGGCTTGCACCAAAGGCGCCTGCGTCTCCACGATGACGACCGCCTCGCTCGTGGCGGACGTAACGCCCTGGTTGGTCAGCATCTGGGCATTGCCGTCATCGTTCGCCGTGGTCACCGGCGCCGGGGCCATCAACAGCGGTGGGGCGGCTTCGGCCGCCGGCTCGGCGGTCGAGTCCAACGTCGTCCCAACCAGGGAGGGCTCTTCGCCCCGTCCGTAGGCCTCGGATGCGGGAGCCGGCGATTGCTGCAACCCCAGGAATCCAGAGCGCATCAGCAGGTCTCCAGAGATGATGAGGATCAGCGCCGCCGTGGCCACCGAAGCGGCCAGCCGCAGGTAGCCCGGGTTGAACTGGAACGCCCGCCGCTCGGTCCTTTTGGCACCCACGCTCAAGGGCAGGGCAAAGGAGCGCGGCACCTTCAGCGCGGGAGTCTGCCGCAGCAGAGCCACCGTAGCCCGGAGCTCGGCCAGAGCCTGCCGGCACTGGCCACATTCTGACAGGTGCCGCTCGACCCGCCCCTTGTCGCGGGGGCTGATCGCACCGTCAAGGTATGCTGATAGATTGTCCTGGCAATAGTCGTGTTCGACCTGCCGCGGTTTTCTGAACCAACCAAACATCATCAAGCGCCTCTTGCTCTCTCTACGTCCCCTGCTCCGGGAACTTGCCCATCAGACGATTGCCTTCGGGGAAAAGTTCCCTGTTCCGCAGCAGGTACTCGCGCAGGCGTGCCCTGGCCCGGCTCAGGCGCGACTTGACCGTGCCGAGCTCCACTCCGGTGGAAGCGGCGATCTCTTCATAGCTGAGACCCTGGATATCCGAGAGGATCACGGTGACGCGCTGATCCGGCGGCAATTCGTCGAGGCCGGCCTGGATAGTTCGCCCCAGGTCCTGCCTGATGGCGTACTCTTCCGGCGACTCGGAATCGTCGAGCAGCCAGGAACTGTGATCCTGGTCAACTTCCATATCGTCCAGCGAGGTGGTAGGCCGCCTCTGGGCGGCGCGGAGCTGGTCATAGCAGCCGTTGGTGACAATGCGCAGCAGCCACGCCTTGAAACTGCCGCCGCGAAAGCCGGGCAGCGCGTGGAACGCCGAAAGAAAGGCCTCCTGAGTAGCGTCGGCGGCGGCGTCCTGGTCGTGTAGCACGCGATAGGCGACGTTGTACACGACGCCCTGAAATATCTGCACCAGTTGGTTGAAAGCCGTAACATCGCCGCGTTGTGCAGCGGCAATCAGGCTCAATTCGTCCACAGCCAACCTCATTCTCTCCGCCTGCGACTGCGGGAGCATTATAGGATTGGCTCCCCCAAGGGTCAACTGCTCTTACGTCAACGCCGCCTGAATCATTTGACAAAGAAGCGCCCGTTATCCTATACTTGCCCGCAGGCCGAAGTGGCGGAATGGTATACGCGGCGGTCTCAAAAACCGCTGGGGGTAGCCCTGTGTGGGTTCGAATCCCACCTTCGGCACTGGTCTGCACGATCAATACGTCCACGGGGCTCCGCAGAGCCCCGCATTTTGTGTCAGGGAGAGACAGACTATGCCGTTGGTAACCAGCAAACAGATCCTTCAGGCCGCTCTGGCCAACCATTTCGCCGTAGGCGCGTTCAACGCCAACAACATGGAGCAGATTCAGGGCATCGTGGAAGCAGCCCAGGAGGAGCGGTCACCGGTCATCCTCCAGGTCAGCCAGGGCGCGATCCGTTACGCCGGGCTCGAGTTTGCCGCGGCGATGGTGCGCACGGCAGCGAGCCTGGTCGACGTTCCGGTGGTGCTGCACCTCGATCATGGCTATGACTTTGAGCAGAATGTCCAGTGTCTGCGCGCCGGCTTTACCTCGCTGATGTTCGACGGTTCAAAAAAGTCGTTCGACGACAACGTCGCCATGACGCGCAAGATCACCGAGATCGCGCACATCGCCGGCATTCCGGTAGAGGCCGAGCTGGGCCGCGTGGCTCAGTCCACCGACAGGCTGACCCCCGAGCAGGTCCGCGCGTTGATGACCAAGCCAGAAGAAGCCAAGCGGTTCATCGAGCTCACCGGCGCCGACTCGCTGGCCATTGCCTGCGGCTCGGTGCATGCCATGCAGAGCCAGGCCGCCGAGCTGGACATCGACCTGATCAAGGCCATTCACGAGCAGATTCCCAACACCCCCCTGGTGCTGCATGGCTCGTCGGGCGTCAAGACCGACAGCTTTATGGCCGCCATCGACCACGGCATCAGCAAGATCAACGTGGCCACCTACCTCAACCAGGCTTTCACCCGCGGTCTGCGCGAAACGCTGGCCAGGTACCCTGATGAGGTCGACCCGCGCAAGTTCCTGACTCAGAGCCGCGAGTACGTCAAGGAAGCGGTGCGCGAAAAGATCCGTCTCTTCTGCAGCGCCAATACCATTGACGCCAGCGGCGGGTTCAAGAGCCCGTCGAAACAGTACCGCAGCGCCGACATCGGCGCTGCCGAATAGTCACGCCATCCCCAGGGAGGAGAACATGCGCATCGGAGTGTTGACCGGCGGCGGCGATGTGCCCGGGTTGAATCCTGCCATTCGCGCTGTGGCGCGCCGCGCCTTTGACGAAGGATGGGAAGTGTACGGCATCCTGGAGGGCTGGAGAGGGCTGCGCGACGGTCTGATCCGCCCCCTGACCCGAGAGGATGTCAGCGGCATCCTGCACGTCGGCGGAACCATGCTCGGTTCATCGCGCACCAATCTGACCAAAAAGCCGGGCGACATCGAGAAGGCCATGGCCAACGCGGCCAAGTACGGACTCAACGCCATCGTCGCCATTGGCGGCGATGACACCCTGGGTGTCTGCGCCCATATGACCAGGCACGGCCTGCCGGCCGTCGGCATCCCCAAAACGATGGACAATGACGTGCCGGGTACCGATTGCTGCATCGGTTTCAATACCGCCGTGACCACCGTGGCCGAGGCCATTGACAAGCTGCACAGCACGGCCGAATCACACCACCGGGTGATCGTGGTGGAAGTGATGGGCCGCTACACCGGCTGGGTAGCGGTGATGGGCGGGATCGCCGGTGGAGCCGACTATATCCTCATCCCCGAAGTGCCCACCAGCATCGCCGAGGTCTGCGAACACGTGAAGCAGCGCTACGCTTCCGGCAAGCGCTTTAGCATCATTGCCGTGGCTGAGGCGGCCAACATCACCGAAGTGGTTTCGTACGAAGAGGGTTCGGGCGAGCACAAAGACGACTTTGGTCACGTGCGCCTCGACATGCGCGGTCTGGGTTCAACCCTGGCCACGGCCATTGAGGAGCGGCTCAAGCCAGAGCTCAACCTCGAAGCGCGCTTTGTTGTGCTGGGTCACCTGCAGCGGGGCGGCTCGCCTACCGTGTTCGACCGGGTGCTGGGGACCAGACTGGGCGTACACGCCATAGAGCTCATCAAAGAGGGCAAGTTCGGCCGAATGGTGGCCCTGCAGGGCGACACGATCACTGATATTCCTCTGGAAGAGGTCGCGGGCAAGCAGCGCAAGGTCGCACCGGACCTCTGTGCTCTGACCCGGATGTTCTGCTAGCGGACAGCGAAAAGCTGGGTCTGGCCGGTGCGTTGGTCAGACCCAGCTTTTTTTGGTCGACAAATGCTGCGGCGTTGCTGGCGCAGGGGCTAGTGCGCTACGGGCTCCAGCCAGTCGCCGGCAACCCAGCCGGTGAGCCCATCGGGTGTCTGTACCTGCCACCAGTTGTAGCCGTCGCCGGCCTGCGGCCCAGCCAGCAGAGACAGCACCGTGCCGTCCGCGATGAACAAGAGCGTTTCCTGCTTCAGGCCCGGCCCCACGCGCAGCTTGAGCTTGGCCGCCCCGGTGCCCTTGACCACCGCTTTGCCGCCCGGGCCCAGCACAGGCAACGGGGTAATAGTAGGCGTGGGAACAACCGTAGCCGTGGGAACGACGGTTGGCACGGGCGTCGCTGTGGGTACGGGCGTTGCCGTAGGCGTGGGCAGCGGTCTCAGTTTGTCCGCCAGGCCCGAGACCCTGCACAGACCCACTGCCGCGACAATGACCAGCACCAGCCCGCCAACCAGCCAGTAGGACCGGGGCAGACCTTGGCGCGGCTCTCGCCGGCGCGGCGCCGGTTCCGGCTCTTGCTCGGCCTTGACTGCATCTGGAAGCATAATGGCAACCTCCTGAAGATGATTACACTCGCACGACGCTATCGCTAGCCGGCTCGTTCCCCGCGCCGCAGCCGTTGGCGTAGCTGCGCCAGCGGCAGCGTATTCACCACATCCTTCTTCTCCGCCCACCCCCGCCTGGCAGCGGCCACACCGTACATCATCGTCTCGAGGCCTGCGGTGCTGTGGGCATCGCTGTTGATGACCAGGGCGGCCCCGGCCTGTACGGCACTGCGCACGTGAGCGTCATCGAGATCAAGCCGGTTCGGAGTGGCGTTCACTTCGAGAATCAGGCCAGTGGCCGCCGCCTCCTGGATCACCCGGTCCAGGTCGAGATTGGTGGCCTCTCGCTGGCCCAGCAGACGGCCCGACGGGTGGCCCAGCACATTGACCAGCGGGTTCCTTACCGCCCGCAGAACGCGCTCGGTGATTGTTTCACGGTCCTGGCGCAGCGCCGAATGCACCGAAGCGATGACCACGTCCAGGCCACGTAACACGTCATCGGGGAAATCCAGGCTGCCGTCGGCGCGGATCTCGACTTCTGCTCCCTGCAGCACGGTGAATCCCTGCAGGTGCTTGTTCAGGGCGTCGATGGCCCGCCGTTGCTCGCGCAGCCGTCCCTCATCGAGCCCGTTGGCCACGCCCAGGCTGTGCGTATGGTCAGAGATCACGAGGTACTCGTAGCCCAGGGTCTGCGCGGCGCTCGCCATCTCTTCGATGGTAGCCGCCGCATCGCTCCAGTCGGTATGGGCATGCAGGTCGCCCCGGATGTCCTCGCGACAGACCAGCCTGGGCAGGCGATTCTCCTGTGCGGCCTGAATTTCGCCGCGGTCCTCGCGCAGTTCGGGAGGGATCCACGGCAGCCCCAGCGCCCCGTAGACCTCCTCTTCGGTGCGGCAGAGCAGCTCCTCATCGCCCCGCTTGAACCCGTACTCGCTGAGGCTGAGGCCCTTCTTCTGGGCGAGCGCACGCAGGGCCACATTGTGCTCCTTGCTGCCGGTAAAGTACTGCAGCAGCGAGCCGTAATGCTCCGGCTCGAGAGCGCGCAGGTCCACCTGCAGGCCATTCTTGAGCAGCACCGAGGCCCTGGTTGGACCGTGAGAGAGGACCTCTTGAACCTGCTCGAGCCTGACAAAGGCGGCGGTGGCCTCCGCTGGCCTGGGGCAGGCGGCCAGCAGGTCGATATCGCCGATGGTGTCCCTCATGCGCCGCAGGCTGCCCACCGGCTCGACGGTGGTGACCCCCAGCGCCTGGCGCAGCTCGGTAACCAGCTCGTTCGCCACTGGCCAGGCCACGCCCAGCTCAATGCGGTCGCTGCGCCGGTAGAGCGATTCGATGCCTTCCAGGATGCGCTGCTCAGAGCGCAGGCCCATTCCCGGGAGGTTCCGAATGCGCCCTTCGCGCGCCGCTCGCTCGACATCGCCCACGCTCACCGCGCCCAGTTTTTTCCACAGCAGGCTGGCCGTGCGCGGCCCCACCTCAGGAATGCCCAGCAGGCTCACTACGCCGGTCGGCACCTCCTCCTGAAGCTGCTCCAGGTACTGCAGCCGCCCTGTCCGGAATAGCTCGTCCAGCTTTTTGGCCAGGGCCTCGCCCACGCCGGGGATTTCGCGCAGCTTGCCCTCGCGCCAGACCTGTTCGATGTCACGCCCCAGCGACTCGATGCTGTCGGCGGCCTTGCGGTAGGCCAGCGACTTGTAGACAATCTCGCCCTTGATCTCGAGCATGTCACCGATCAGGCGCAGCAGTTTTGCCACTTCGAGGTTGGTCATTCCCGCCCTCCAACACGATTATAAGGTGCGGCAGTTATGGTTGACAAACCCTCCCCTCTCCACTAGAATCCCCGCGTTATTCGAGCGCAAAGGAGCTTTATGCTGCTATCGGTGCTTATCCCGGTGTTCAACGAAGAAGGAACGGTCAAGGATATCCTGAATCGCGTTCTGGCCGTGCCCGTGGACAAAGAGCTGGTCGTGGTTGACGATTGTTCAACCGATGCGACCTGGCAGGTGCTGCAATCGCTGCAGGACCCACGGATCCGCATTTTTCGGCACGAGGTTAACTCGGGCAAGGGCACCGGCATCATCACCGCGCTCGGCCACGCCAGCGGCGACCTGGTCATCATCCAGGATGCCGACCTGGAGTACGATCCGAACGATTATCTGCGGCTGCTCGAGCCGCTCTCCAACGGCAAGGCGCAGGTGGCCTACGGCGTGCGTTCGCTGGGCAAACAGAAAACCCTCGTGCGCCTCGGCAACCAGTTCCTGACCTGGATGACCAACGTGCTCTACGGGGCGCGTGTCTCAGATATGGAAACCTGCTACAAGATGATGCCGCGAGAGGTCATGCTCGGCCTCAACCTCCAGCCAAGCCGTTTTCAGATCGAACCGGAGATCACGGCCAAACTGCTGCGCAAGGGCTACCACATCGCCGAGGTGCCGATTTCGTACCATCCTCGCCAGGCCAAAAAGCTGAATCCCTGGAAGGACGGCTTGCCCGCGCTCTGGACGTTGATCAAGTACCGTTTTGTGCAGGTGTAGCGCCGGCCCTCTTGCCGGTAACTGACTCCCAGCAGACCCTCACGCATACCCCGCAGACATCGGCCTCCAACCCCAGGTGCGAAATCCGGCGGCGGCACCGCTCGCGATAGTCCCCGCCCTTCCGACCCAGCGTCTGCGCCCCCTCTCGCGGGAGCAGCGGGCAGAGGTCCAGGCACGCGCGGCAGGTTCCACAACCGCTGAGATGGCGTGCTTCCGGCGCGGCCTCGCCGCTCACAAAGAGCGTAGCCAGCCGGAGGGCCGGGCCAGCCTCGGAAGTGACGATCAGCCCATGCTTACCGCGCCAGCCCAGGCCAGCCGCCTCAGCAAAGGCACGGTGGGACACGCAGTGCGGAAAGTACTCTTTCACGTTGGACACGCTGCCTGCCCAGCCGTCGATGGTGGCCTTCTCTGCCACGCCGGAGAATTCGAGGGCGAGCCGTTCGCAGATGTCGTTGAGCACGCGGTTGACCTCGTGGTAGGCGCGGGCATAGCGGTTCCATTGATCGAGGTCCTGAGGGTGCGTCGGCCAGGCGGCCGGGATAGCCTGCACCTCCCCGGGATGGTAGAACACCGCCAGCGAGGAGGCCAATACTGGAGCCCGCAGCCTGGCCGCGTGCAGCAGCCCATCGAGACGCTGCCGCTGTTCGGGCAGCAGCTCTACGCCCTCCAGGCCAGTGAAGGCAATGGCCCCGCGTCGTCCGGCTTGCGCGACGAGTTCGAGGAACCGCCCGCTGATGCGGCCGGTCAGGCCGGCATCGACGGCCAACTGAGCAGCCATGCTAGACTACTCCCTCGCTCCGCAGAGCCTCGACGTCCTCCAGGGTGTAGCCCAGCTCGGCCAACACCTGGGCCGTGTACTCTCCCAATCGCGGCGCCGCTGCATCGGCCCCTTCGCAGGACCCCAGCGGACAGTGCAGGATCCCCTCCCGCCACAGCCCGCGTGCCTGAATCTGTGAGTGCGCCGCGGCCTCCTCCAGAGTCAGCACCGGCTCACAACAGCAGTCCCGATTTGAGAAGAGCTCTACCCAGTAGCCGCGCGGTTTGCCGCGGAACAAATCAGCCACCTCGGAGATCAGGGTTCGCTGCTCTGGCTCGTACTGACGAGAGAGCCAGTCCTCCCGGCCTACGGCCGAGCAGAACGACTCCCAGAAACGCGGCTCGATGGCCGCCAGGGACATATACCGCCCGTCCTCGGTCTGGTAGAGGTTGTAGCAGGCCAGCTTGCCGGTCAGCATGGTATCTCCACGCTGCGGCAGGCTGCTGCCTGACATCATCTCCGCCACCGGCACGGCCATCAGCGCGCAGACGCTGTCCAGCATAGCCAGGTCCAGATAGCAGCCTTTACCAATGCGCTCCCGTTCCAGCAGAGCCGCAGTGACTGCCAGGGCCAGCCAGAGCGCCGAGGCCATGTCGGCGATGGGAATGGCCGACAGAGCAGGAGCGCCGTCTGCCGCGCCGGTCAGGTCGAGCCAGCCGGACAGGGCCATGCAGCTCAGGTCGTGGCCGGCCTTCTGGCGGCAGGGGCCATCCTGGCCAAAGCCGCTGAGCGAGGCGTAGACCAGGCGCGGGTTGGCCTCCAGCGCGGCCTCATAGTCCAGTCCCAGCCGCTTCATCACCCCGGGCCGAAAGCCCTCCAACAGCACGTCGGCGCCGGCAATGAGCTGCATCATGATCACGCGGCCCTGGACCGATTTCAGATTGCAGGTGATGCTCTTCTTGCCGCGGTTCAGCAGCCGGAACAACGCTGAATCGCCTTCGCCGGGAGAGGATTGTCCGGGCAGACCATAGCGCGCTGGATCGCCAAAAGCCGGGTCCTCGACCTTGATGACTTCGGCACCCAGGTCGACCAGCAGCAGCGAGGCGAACGGGCCGGGGGCAAGGCGAGTAAGGTCCAGAACGCGCATACCACGCAGGGGCCTGGAAGAAAGCATCGGCGTGTACCTCCCTTTGCTGAGTGAACCCATTATAGCGGCGCGGCGTAAGGTCAACAAGCCATTTGACGTCCGACAGGGGCGGCCTTAGAATCATAGGGAGCGACATGGGTAGTGGGTTCCGCAGAGAGGGCCATTGGCGCGAAAGGAGACCAGCCGTGACGGAGGAACAGCACCAGACCGAAAGCACCAGCCTGCCGCCAGAAACCGGCGGCAGACAGTACGACGAGAAGGATGAAAAGAACCAGCGCGAGGAGCAGGAGAAACGCGACGAGAAGGAAGAGAAGGACGTTTCGCACCAGGACGCGCTCAGCAGGATGATGTTTGCGCTCTTTCTCATCGCGGCTGGCGTGGTTCTGCTGGTGCAGACACAGAACCCGGCTATCTTGGAGCCGTTCGAAGGCCTGTGGAACCTGTTCTTCCTGGGCATCGGCGCCTTCAGTCTGCTCGAGGCCCTGCTCAGACTGCTCCTGCCCACCTACCGCCGCCCCGTTGGCGGGAAGATCGTCACCGGGATCATCTTCCTGGCCCTTGGTCTGGGCGGGATCATCGGCATCGAGTTCAGCGGAGCCATCATCCTGATCGTGCTAGGTGTGGCCATCCTGGTCGGCGGCCTGCTGCGCGGACGCCTCTAGCTAGACTGGCCCGAAATCCAGCCGGCTGAGCTGGTCCCAGTAGTACTGCAGCCGGGTCCAGCGGCCCTCGCGGCCCATGCAGCGAAAGTAGGGCGGGTCAAAGGCCATAATCACGTCGCCGATCCTGTAACGAGGCAGGATGGGCGTCGACACGATGAGGCTGCCCGTTTCGCCCGGGCGCATCTCGTGCAGTTGTCGCAGGCCCCGGCTGGTCGCCACTTCGAAGAAGAACAGATCATAGTTGGGCACCCAGGCGCGGCGACCGTCGCGCTGCTGGCCGAACATCCCCTCCGTCGCGCCGTAGATTTCCATCACCGTGACCGGACCATACATCGCGCGCAGAGCGGGCACATAGCGCGTATTGATGCCAGGCACACTGCCCAGCGTCATCACCCTGACCTTCCACAGATCCCTGGGCAGAACGCCGTGTGCCTTCTTGAGGTAACGCGCAAAGGCCACGGCGGTCGGCGCGACGCCCCCCAGCACGGAGACTGGCTGCGAACAGCAGCGCTGGTAGGCCAGCTCAAAGCGCCGCTCCCAGTCGGCAATGGTCTTGCCGCCACCGAGGGCATCGATGTCCTCCTGCGTCGGCAGCGAGCGCAGCGGTGTCCACCTCGAGACGTGCTTGACATAGATGCCCGAGCTATAGCCGTATTCCACGTCGCGGCCGCCCATGCGCACTGTGCCGACGACGGAGGGAAAGTTCAGGTTCAGGTTGTACTGGTCAAAGACGTCGTACTCGCCAGAGCGCAGGGTGTACTGCATGACCGCGCGGCCCGCCGCGACGCGCATCATAATGTCCGTAGGGGTCATGGGAATGAACTTGCTCTCGCCGCGCGTGGTCCCGCGCGTGATCGCCCAGCCGGCCGGCTCCTCGTAGAGCAGCAGCTCCGTCTCGCCGGCCATGGTGCGCTGGATGAGCGGCTTCAGGTCCTCGTAGGTCACCACCGGAAAACGCTCGCGGTACTGCTCAAGCGTGGTAATGGACCCTGCCCCGTGCTCCCGGCCGTATCTGGTCCTGGCATAGCCGTCCAGCAGCCCGCGCAGCACCTCGTCCTGAGCCGCCTGCGGGTTGGCCACGGCGTCGTGCCAGGGCTGCACAAAGCCAGTGAGCAGGTCGTGGGTCTGTTGCTGCTCCGGGGTCAGTTCTCGGGCCATTGGGTTTCTCCTCGCGACCGGGAATCGCTCAGCGAGTGACGAGAAAGGCCAGCTCAGAGGGAAACTCAAACCGCCGCACCTGCCAGGGCCGGCCCTTCACCAGAGAATCCATGCGAGCCTCATAGGTGCGGCGCATACCCTTCTGAGCGCCGCCGAGACTGCGCAGCGGGAAGGACACCAGCACATTCCGGGCCGGCAACCCGTCCAGCAGCCGCTGGCCGGCGGACCGGTCGGCCTGTTCCAGGCAGGGAATGGCCTTGAGCACCAGCGCAAGGTCTACCGGCGACGACAGGTCGGGCGCGTCATCGGCAGCCAGAACCCATTTGCCCGCAACATCACCGGCCCAGGCCTGGCCCCTGGCGCCAAGAAGCGGGAAAGCCCGGTTCAGAAACCCGACCAGGTCGGCGTACATATCGCAGGCGTAATAGACCGCGTCCGCCGGCAGGGCCATCCAGGGAATGGCCAATGGGCCCAGGCCGCAGGCCACGTCGAGGATAGTGTGCGGCGGGTCGATCTCGGCCAGGACCGTCCGGTAGAAGGTGTCCAGAATGGGCAGGCGTTCTCTGGTCGAGGACTGGTTGGCCAGAATGGTGCGACAGGCGACCCGCAGCGGTTCGGCGCTACCCTGCGCTGCCGAGAGCAGCCCGAGCCACCCGACATAGTCTGGCTGTTGGCTCAGAAACGCACCCCCTGCCTGGTGCAGCCTGCCCCTGGTGGCCTTGAGGGCCTCCTTCCTGGCCGGGTGGGCCGCCAGCTCTCGTGCGGCGATGCGTCGGACGACGGCCGAACAGATAGAGCTGTACTTGCGGCTCTGACGAACCTGGTCGACCAGAAGCTCCAGCTCATCCATCGCCGTTAGCCAGCAGCGTCCGCAGCCGCGCCACCAACTGCATCATGAAGCGCAGGTTGTGCAGCGTAGCCAGGCGGAAGAAGAGACTATCGCCCGCTCGAAAGAGGTGGCGCAGGTAGGCCATGCTATAGCGCTGGCAGCACAGGCAGTCGCAGGTCGGGCTGATGGGCTGCGTCGAGCGAATGTGCTTTTCGTCCTGCACGTACACGTGCGAGAACCACTCGCCGCTGAGCGACGACGTCGTCGGGTCGTCGTTGAAGCGCAGCAGCCGGCCGTGGCGAGCATCGCGGGTAGGCATGGTGCTGTCGAACAGGCCATAGCCCAGTCGGGCGCAGGTGACCACATTGGCCGGCTGGCCCACGCCCAGCGCGTGCAGCGGAAAGGCCGGCGGGATCAGCTCGCGTGTCCAGGTGATGACGTCCAGCAAAAGCTGTCCTTTGCTGTCCAGCGGCCAGCCGCCGAGGCCATAGCCGTCAAAGCCGACGGCCAGGAGCTCTTCGGCACAGCGCTTGCGCAGCTCGAAATCGCCGCCGCCCTGGACCACGGCAAAGAGCAGCGGGCGGGGCGAGCGGCCCCTAGCCTTGAGCTGTCGGTCGAACTCGGTGCGGCAGCGTTTGGCCCACCTGATGGTGCGCTGCACCGAGGTCAACTGCACGCTGGCCGGCTGATCGACGTCGGTGCAATCGTCCAGACACACCACGATGTCCGCGCCGTACTCGAGCTGCAACTGCACGCTCTTTTCCGGCGTCAACTGAAAGCGCCGCTCCGAGCCCTCGGGCCGAAACATCATCCCGCGGTCGGTGAGGGTGCCGTACCTGGCATTCTCGTGGATGAGTGAGTAGATCTGGAACCCGCCCGAATCGGTGATGATGGGGCGTGGCCAGCCGAACATCTGGTGCAGCCCGCCCAGCGCTTTGATCGCGGAGGAGCCAGGTTTCTGCATCAGATGGAACACATTCATCTGCAGCGCATCGACGCCGACCGTCTGGAGGTCCGTAGCGTCCAGCCCGCGTACCACCCCCTGGGTGGCATCAGGCACGAACAGCGGCAGGTCCACCCGGCCGTGGGGCAAGTCTAGAGACCACGGCAGATGGGGCGCCGGAGCAGAGCCGTTGTGTTCACCGGAATCAGCGTCTGGGTCCATAGCCGACATAGTGCTACGAAACGCGCGATTGTGCAAACCGGCTTGCCCGGCTCCGCCTTTCCGGGTACACTAGGACATCTCGCATCGTGAAGGATCAATGACTTCCAACCCGTCAGAAGCGGCCCCGGCCACCGACAGCCCGACTACGTACCAAGCCCAGATTCAACGCAACCTGCGCTGGAACATGACGGTCAACATCGCCGACGGCGCTTTCTTCTGGCTCGCGATGAGCTTTGCCGGCCCGAGCACGGTGATGCCCCTGTATGTGAGCCATCTCACGGACAGTGCCCTGCTGATTGGCCTCGTCGCGGGGATCAACAACGCCGGCTGGTATCTGCCGCAACTGCTGACTGTTGGTTATGTAGAGCGTCTGCCAGTCAAGAAGCGCATGGTCATCAACCTGGGCCTGTTCTCGGAACGGCTGCCCCTGCTGCTCATGACTCTCACCGTTTTTGCCTTTGCCGGCCGACGGCCTGATGTTGCTCTGGCTCTCTTCTTCCTGACCCTGACCTGGCACACCCTCGGCGCCGGCGCCATCGCCGTGGCCTGGCAGGATATGGTGGCCAAAGTCATCCCTGCCGGCTACCGGGGCCGAATGCTGGGCTGGGCCAATGCTCTGGGAACAACGGCCGGCATGGTCGGCTCGGCGGTCAGTGCGGGCATTCTGGCGCGTTACCCCTTCCCCCTCAACTATGGTCTCTGTCTATCGCTGCTGACCGTATTCCTCTTTGCCTCGTGGGGCTGTCTGGCTCTGACGCGCGAGCCGCCGCAGCACACCAGCCGACCGGTCATTACCCTGCGCCAGTATCTGCGCCGCCTGCCGCAGATTCTGCGCACCGACCGCAACTATAGCCTGTTTCTGGCCACGCGGGTCCTGAACGCCTTTGCCAAGATGGGGGTGGGCTTTGTGACCGTGTACGCCGCGCGGCGCTGGAGCCTCAGCGACAGTCAAGCGGGGCTGTACACGACGGTCCTGCTGGCAGGCGAAGCAGTTGCCTACCTCAGCGCCGGGGAGCTTGGCGACAGGCGGGGTCACAAGCTAGTTCTGGAGGTCGGGCACGTGTTGTTGGCCGTGGCGATGTTCATGG